>JAJQIQ010000165.1 GCA_021199135.1 Clostridiales bacterium
GTGGCGGGGTTCTGGCAGACGATGTCGAGGAGCTCGATGAAGTCGCGGATGACCTCGCGGGGCGTGATGTTTTCGTTCGCGCCGATGCGCCCGTACTCGATCTTTATGAAGTTTGCCAGGTCATCCTCGGTGAGGGTCCGCTCGTAGGAGAATAGCTCCGCGTGGATGTCCGCAAGCTTCTCGACGAGGACGAGCATCTCCTCGTGCGTGAGCGGCAAGAGGCGGATGACCGGGGCGAGCATGTCGCGCGCGCCCTCGCCTGCGAACCGGCCCTCGGCAAGCCGCGAGCGCAGCGCCTCGTAGCTGTATATCCCGCGCTTTGCATCCTCCATGCACTGCGGCGTGCCGCACATTATTATCCCGAGGTACGACGCCTTGCCCTGCATCGTGTCGTTGTACATCGTGAGTATTTTCTCGTAATTGTATTGGCGGGTGATGCTGTTCGGGATCTTGTAAATGTTCACGAGCTCGTCGATCAAAATCATCATGCCCGCATAGCCCGCCTGCTTGAGGAAGAACGCGAATATTTTTATGTACTCGTACCAGTCGTCGTCGGTGATTATTATGTTGACCCCGAGGTCCCCTTTCGCCTCGGTCTTAGTGGAATACTCCCCGCGGAACCACTTGCAGACCAGGCCTTTCTTCTCGTCGTCGCCCTCCATGTGCGCGCGGAAATATATGGTGAGCAGCCGCGCGAAATCGAAGCCGTGCACCAGCTCATTGAGCGAGCTCGTTATCGCGTATATGTTTTTCTCGACCGCCTCCACAAACTCCTGGCTGTCCACCGAAAGCCCGCTCTGGGCGGCGGTCTGCGACTGCACCGTGCTTATCCAGCGGTCCAGTATCAGCGAGAGCGCGCCGCCCTCCGGGCGCGTCTTCGTCGACATGTTCCTGACAAGCTCCTTGTACGTGGCAAGCCCCTGCCCGTGCGTGCCCTGCAGCCTCCGCTCCGGGGAGAGATCCGCGTCCACGACGACGAAGTTCCTGTCCATCACGTAGTTTCGGATGGTCTGCAGCAGGAAGCTCTTGCCGCTCCCGTACTTGCCGACGATGAAGCGGAACGCCGCCCCGCCCTCGGATATTATGTCCACGTCGTGCAAGAGCGCCTCGATCTCCGCATCCCGCCCGACCGCGATGTACGGCAGGCCGACCCTCGGCACGACGCCGCCCTTGAGTGAATTTATTATCGCCGAGGCGATCCGCTTGGGTATCTTCATCTCTGACATTTTATCTTCCAATCCTTTTATTTATTGCCCGTCAAGGAGGGCCTTGACGTCTTCCCTGTAATCCTCGACGAGCACCGGCGCATCGCCGTCAAACCCTATCACGGAGTCCCCGATCTCGTCGTAAAATCTCTCGTTTATCGCCTCGGCGACGACCGACAGGAGCAGGTGGTTTTTGGTGAAATAATCCTGATAATTTCCCCCGCAGAGCAAGGCCGAAAGGAGCACCTGCTGCTCCTCGGGGAAAACATTGCCCTCGCCAAATCCGAGCGTTTCCTCCGGCGAGGCATCATCAAAATTAAATCCTGATTTAACTTCCTGACCAGGCTGCCCAGGTTCCTCAAAGCCGTCCTCCACGCCCTCCATCAGCCTTTGCTGGGTCATATCGGCCGCGCGGCGGATGCCGTCGAGCTTCCCGAGGTCGAGCGTGATCTCTCGCGGGCGCGACTCCTCCTGCTGCCGCCTGATCTCCTCCTCCCTGCGCCGCTCCTTGTAGTAGGCCTGCACTTCCTTTTTTATGATCGCGCAGACGTACCTGGTGCTCAGGGTGCTCTTCAGCGGGTCGGGATAGCTGTACTGCTCGCGGAGCATGCTGTCCGTCGCGCGGAGGATCTTCCCGAGGTCCGGGTTCCTGTCCGGCTGGTAGTAGCCGTCGCAGGTCCAATCGCCGTCCGCGCATATGAACACCCGCAAGGGGTCCGCGTCGTATATGTAAGTCATGAAGAGGGCGTCGTAATCCTCCCTCCTCTCATAAAACACCGCGCCGTCAAACATCCTGTAGCGGCGCGTGCACTGCACCCCAAACATCCCCTCCCAGAAGCCGACCTTGCGGTTCTTGTCGTAGTATTCCTCCAGTCTCTTCAGGACGCGGAACGTCACGTCCCTGAAAATCGTGGGGTATTTTTTGATGAAGGAGGAGCGGTCCGCGCGGTACGTGGAGAGCATGACGGCGGCGTCCACCACCTCGTCCGCGCCGTGCGCCCCCGAATCGAGCACAATCGAGAGGGCCCGATCCATCCTGACCAAGTCCGTCTGCTCCACGATCTCATGCGGAAGCTGATAGTAGACCGCGTAGTCGAATATCCACTGCGAGAGGTTCAGCCCGACCCCGCTCTTCTCCTTCCCGTAATGCTCCTGCATGGCGCACAGCTGCTCGTAGCCGTCCATGAAGGATGCGGTCCCCGCCTGGTTTAAAATCTCGTAGATGTGCAGGTACTGGAAAGGCAGCGGCGCCTTCGGGAATTCCCCGTGCCGCACGGCGGTGCGCCAGCGGAAATAGTTCACAAGCTCGTCGTATCCCAGCCGCGAGTACGTCGGCCAGAATATGTTTTGCATCCTGCTGTCATAGGCGTACGGTCCGCTGTCCTCGTAGTCCGCGATAAATTTCGCCTGGCGGCAGAAATACTCCTCCTCCGAAAGCCTCCCGCTCCACGGGCCCATGGCCGTCTCGCGCTTCTCGTCGCGGATCATGGAAAGGAGCCTGCGGATCTGCGCCGGCACGTCCCCCCGCGGGGACGGCTGCCTGGGCGGCTTGCCCGCCGCGGGCTGCCCGGGCCTTTTCAGCGGCTGGCTCCCGTAGACCTTCTCGCCGAAGCTGCCGTCTATGACCTCCCTCGATTTTTTGATCTGGGTATATGCGTCGTTCAAGAGGCGCTCCCAGCCTTCCTCCCACTTTTCCATAGCTATATAAAAGTAACATATGTTTGTGATTTTGTCAAGCACTTTATGATAAAAAAGAATACGAACCTACGCAAATGTAGGCCCGTATTCGTTCTTGCACCTTTGATAAATGTGATATGCTTTTTACAGCGGCAGGTCCTTCTTCGTGAAGCGCACCGCCCCGACCACGTACATGACCACGGCGATGGCCACGAGCACGCAGAGCTTCCATACGAACGCGGTGTCCACGTCGCCGCTGCCCACGGTCGCGAGCGCGTCGATGTCGAAGAGGCCGACGAGCGTCAGGTGATTGAAAATACCCAGCGCGTCGACGCCGATCCCCATCGAGACCATGTTCTCAGAGCCAAACATCCCCAGCAGAGACGCGAGGAAGAACCAGATGTTGAGGCCGCCGCCGAGGGCCATCGCGTACCTGCTCAGGTTGAAGACGCAGCCCGCGAAGTAGCAGATGCTCGCCATCGCCTCCGCCAGGACATAGAGCCCCGCGTAGAGCGCGATCGTCTGCGCCGGGTCGACGCTGCCCGTGAAGCGGTAGATCGCCGCCATCCGCACTCCGCAGACTATCGCGATCATGACGAGCGGCACGAGGATCATGTAGATCATCTGCGTGATCGCGACCGCGCTGCGCTTGGTCGGGGTCGAGAGGATGTAGGCCATCGAGCCCTTGTCGACCTGATCTACGACCAGGGAGTTCCCGACCACTATGATAAACAGAAGCAGCGGCAATATCACCATGACGGTGTAGTGCATCTGGTTCAGCATGGCGGACGGGTCCATCTCGCTCATCGTCTCCATGAGGTCGGAGGAGACGCCCATCATCTCAAACATGTTGTTCATCAGCGTCTCCACGTCGAGGTCGTCGCCGGAGAAGCACCCCTGCACGGAGCCCAGCGCGTAGACGTACTCGAACTGCGATATGTAGGTCTCAAGCGGGATCTCCGACTCCGAGAGCTCGTCCGCCGCGGACGCAAACCCGTCCACCGAGAAGTCCCCGTCGTCCATCTGCATGTTCATCATGTCAAAGACCGTCTCGTAGGCGGTGGTGTCGTCGGCGGTCGTAAAATCCTCGTAGCTTAGGTCCGTCCCCGCCATCTCGTTGTAGGACGCGAGCACGTAGAGGTAGCTGTAGAAATCCGACTGCGCGTCGGTGTAGTCCGTCTCGTCGGAGCCGGACCCGAGCAGGTTCCCCGCGTAGGTGATGACGATGCCCATCATGCACATGACGACGGTCGCTATCACCGTGAGGGCTATGTTTGACCTCAGGCTCTGCTTCATCAGCGTCCATGAAAATACTTTCGTGACTTTTTTATTCATCTCATTGCTCCTT
>JAJQIQ010000196.1 GCA_021199135.1 Clostridiales bacterium
CTGATTTTTCACTTGACAACGTAAACGAGATGTACATGGACATCCTGCGCGAGATCGGCAACATCGGCGCGGGAAATGCCACCACGTCCTTAGCGAGCATGGTAAACATGAAGATCGACATGAGCGTCCCGAAGGTCGAGCTGATGGAGGCGCCGAAGCTGTGCTCCGCCATCTGCCCGGAGGACGAGATCATAGTCGGCATCTTCCTCGAGGTCACGGAGGACATCACCGGGAGCATGATGTTCCTCATAAAGATGGACTCCGCGCACTACCTCGTGAACAAGCTGATGGGCAAAGACCCGGAGAACCGCGATCCCTTCGACGAGATGGACCTCTCGGCGATGAAGGAGATCGGAAACATCATCGCGGCATCGTACCTGACCGCCCTCTCGGGGCTCACGGGGCTTACGATCCTGCCGTCCGTCCCGCACATCGCGGTGGACATGGCGGGCGCGATTTTGAGCGTCCCGGCGATTCAGTTCGGGCAGATGGGCAACAACGCCCTGCTCATCGAGACGGAGTTCGGGGATGAGTACAGGATCGGAGGATATTTCATCCTGATGCCGGAGGAGGAATCATACGCGAAGATTTTGACTTCGCTTGGAATACAGCTATAGGAGATTCTAGGAGAGAAGTAACAGATGGGGAATGTCATAAAAGTAGGGATGGCGGATCTGAAGGTCGGGAAAGCGCCTGATATCCTCACCACCCTGGGCCTCGGTTCATGTATTGGGCTGACGCTGTACGACCCGGTCGCGAAAATCGGGGGGCTCGTCCACTACATGCTGCCGGACAGCACGAAAATGAAAAACAGCAACACAAATATCGCCAAGTTTGGGGACACGGGAATCCGCGAGCTTTTGAAGGAGGTAGTCGCGGCAGGGGCGAGCCAGCGCCGTCTCGTCGCAAAGATCGCGGGAGGGGCGTGTATGTTCGAGATGAGCACCACTACGTCCGTGGGCCATGTCGGCGAGCGCAACGCCGAGGAGGCCAAGGAAGTTTTAAAGGAGCTCCACATCCCGCTCGTCGCGGAGGACACTGGGCTCAATTTTGGTCGCACCGTCGAGCTCAACTGCGAGAACGGCGAATACCTGATAAAGGCCGTAGGAAAGTCATCTAAAATTATTTAATGTAGATTTAATTAACACGAAAAGGTGTGAATTATGAAGACAAACGGTATACCAGCCATCATAACTCTTGTCGCAGCGGCAATCGACTGCGTGATTTCCCTGATCTCGCGCGTGACGCTGATGGTTTTTCTGCGCCGTCTTTTGATTGTCTTGATTGTGTTCTATGTGATCGGCTGCATCGTAAAGGTGATACTTGACCTCAATTTCCCCGAGACGGAGGAGGAGAAGGCCGAGGAAGAGGCGGCCGAGGGCGAGGAAGCCGAGGCTGGCGAAGATGAGGCGGAGGAGGAAACCGTCGAGGGCGAGGAGCCTGAGGAGGGTGAAGCCGACGAGGGCCTCGAGAACATCGACGCGGAGGAAGACGCGGCAGAGCCGAAGGCCGGGTGAGCTTAAGTGGTATTGGAGGTCGGGGGCTAAATGAAAGCAGCTGACAAGGAAAAATTATGGGACGAATATTTCAAGAACCCATCCCAGGAGCTGAGGGAACAGCTCATCATCGAGTACGCTCAGCTGGTGAAGCTTGTCGCCGGGCGGCTCTCGATGTACCTCGGGCATAATGTCGAGTACGACGACCTCGTGAGCTACGGCATCTTCGGCCTGATTGACGCGATAGACAAGTTTGACCGCGGCAAGAACGTCAAGTTCGAGACTTACGCGAGCCTGCGCATTCGCGGCGCGATACTCGACCAGATAAGGAAGATGGACTGGATCCCGCGCACGGTTCGCCAGCGCCAGCGCCGGATGGACGAGGCGATAAGAAAGGTCGAGATGCGCACCGGCAAGGCTGCGACGGACGAGGAGGTCGCCGAGGAGCTCGGGATTTCGGGCGATGAGTTTTTGGGATGGCAGTCCCAGATGAAGGTGACGAACGTCATCTCCTTAAACGAGTTCGAGGAGAACGGCCCGGAGGCCGCGTCGGAGCCGGTCAGCACGTCGCGATTCTCACAGCCGGAGGAGGTCGTCGAGGAGTCGGAGCTTAAGGAAGTGCTCACGGAGGCGCTCGACGTGCTCACGGAGAAGGAGCGCAAGGTCATAGAGCTCTACTACTACGAGGACCTGACGCTCAAGGAGATAAGCAAGGTCTTAGAGGTCTCGGAATCGCGCATATCGCAGCTGCACACGAAGGGGCTCGCGAAGATGAAAAAGAAGATGGGATCGTACATGAATATTCTTGTGGAGTAGGTGAAAAGCATGACAGTCACGCCAATCAGCAACGCGATGATCCAGAGGACGGACGACGTCGCGATGATAAAAAAGAATGAGGACGTAAAGCCCCAGATTGACCAGCAGAACATCCAGGTGCAGGTCGACAACCGCGAGGATAAGCTGCGCCATGAGGTCATTGACCCGGAGAACGAGGCCAGGGCAAAGAATGACGAGGATGCCCGGGACGAGGGAAAGAACAAATATTTCTCACGGAAGGGCTCAAGGCACGAGAGGGAAGAGGAAAAGACCGACCGCGTGATCAAGCTCGGCCAGGAAGAGGTCGTCATAGACATAAAAATATAATTTAGAATTAATTTTTGTTAGGGGGACATTATGGCAGCACTTGAGGTTACGTTAATCCTCATAGGAATCATATTCGTGATCGGAAGCTTCTTCGTGGAGGAGAGGCTCTCGAAGAAGGACATCGACAAGATGGCGAGGCTCAGCGAGGAGGAGATGTCGGTCATCGTGGAGAGACAGCTCCGCGAGGCGGACGACCAGATCGAGGAGACCATAGAGCGCAGGATTGAGGATTCCAAGGAGGGAGTCCAGCGCGCGATGGACAAGGAGACGAACGAGAAGATCATGGCGATAAACGAGTACTCGAACACCGTCATCGAGGCCATGAACAAGACGCACAACGAGATTCTTTTTCTGTACAACATGCTAAACGACAAGCATGTCGAGCTGACTGAGCTCGCAGGGCAGATCCAGCAATTTTCAGATCAGGTGAGAAGCACCCAGAACGAGGTCATGAACAACATGAGCAATATGGCGGAGGCATCAAGAGGGTACGAGCAGAAGAGCGCCCCGCGGCAGGAACTCGAGCCCCCTGAGACTTATTTCCCGCGCCCGAAGCAGGCGCAGAGGACAAGGCAGCAGCCTCAGGACGACAGCAACCACAACGACCGCATCCTTGAGCTCCACAGGCAGGGCGTCACTGATGTGGAGATCGCGCGGGAGCTCGGGCTTGGCGTGGGCGAGGTGCGCCTGGTCATCGATCTGTACAAAGGGGGTCAGAACTGGTGAGATTCAAATATTATCTGAGGGGATGCGGCCTCGGGATCCTGCTCGCGACAATCGTGCTCGCCGTGTGGTTCTCGACCCATAAGACCGTGATGACGGACGACGACGTGGTGGCGCGTGCCGAGGAGCTCGGCATGGTCTTTGAGGACGAGGCGGAGACCGAGGAGGATGAGACGGAGGCCGGGGCAGAGGAGAGCCTAGGAGATTCAGATGACGGCGCACAGGCCGCATCCGCGCAGGATGCGGATGACGCTGAGAATGACGAGGCCGATGCCGAGGAGATTGCGCAGGAGAGCACAGGCATCGAGGACTCAGACGGCGAGGATGAGGCCGAGCCCGACGAGAACGCCGATGAGAATTCCGGCGAGGACGAGGAGGAAGAGGAAGAGGCCGAGGCCGCGGATGAAAACGCCGGTGACGGCGAGGTGACGGTCGTCTCGTTTACCATAGAGGGCGGGCAGTACGCCCGCGCCATATCCGAGAACCTCTACGAGGCAGGGCTTGTCGACGATGCCGAGGAATTCAGGATTTTCATGCAGGACAACGACTACGACAACAACATACAGGTCGGCACATACGAGCTGTCGACGGACATGAGCTATGAGGACATAGCCAAAATCATCACCACGAAGACCAGATAATAAGGCTTGTAATCTGGCCTTTTGTGTGTTATAATGCCAAAGGCTTTAATTAAGCACATGTGTGGAGGCCGCCGGTGCCGGGCATTCCCCGGTGGCAGGCCAATCGGAAGCACATGGAAGAATAAACCAAATGGAGGAATGGAAAATGAGTGTAATTTCAATGAAGCAGCTGCTCGAGGCCGGCGTGCATTTCGGGCACCAGACGAGGCGCTGGAACCC
>JAJQIQ010000216.1 GCA_021199135.1 Clostridiales bacterium
TCGTCCGTGTGGTCGAGCTTCGTCAGCAGAAACTCCATCAGCTGCTGAAACTCCACCTCCGGCCTGCTGTTGTTTCCGGGATAGAGCGTGAATATGAACTCGCGGCTCCCGTTCGCGACGAATATGAGCTCCGGGTCGAGCATGAGGCAGTTCGTCTGGATCAGGTTCCACTCCAGTATCTCGAGCTGGCTGCAGACGCTTATGACAAGCCTCTCCATGAGCTCCAGGTCCACCTTCCTCACCTTGCAGTAGGTGTCAAGCGACTGCTTGCCCGAGATCAGGTACCAGTACTGCCCCTTGCCGTCCACGAAGTTCTTCTCCATCTGAAGCGTTCCCGGGAGCTTCTTCTTCATCATCAGCTTCTCGTCCATCCCCGCGGTGGGGCTCGCCGCGATCTTCATGTAGCTCCCCATCACGTCCCTGTCATAAATTATCTCACGATTGATCATTCGTAAACACCCCCACCAAATCTTCAATTTTCTGCCCAGTGTAGAAATCATCGACAAGCCACAGGTTCGCTATGTTGTCCTGCTCGCTCTGATCCCTCACCTCCGTGTACATAGAAAGCCCCGTGGTCATCGCGAGCGCGAGCACCGCGATCACGAGCGGCACGATGAACGCCGCCTCCACGGTAAAGGATGCTTTTGCCCGCCACAATTTCACGCTCCGCAAGTATTGTCTCATATTATTAAATTTAGGTTTTATTTTTACCACCTCCTACAGTAAAAGCGCCAGCCCGTACCCTGCGAGGAGGAACGGGATGAGCGGCATCGCCGTCTTCCTCCCCTTTCGCATGATGAGCATGAGAAGCAGCGCCACCACCCCCGCCAGAGTCACCGCGGCGAGGCAGAGCTGCATGAGCTCGGCGAGGCTTAGGTATGCGCCTAGGCAGAGTATGACGAGCCCGTCGCCGTATCCGACCGCCTCGCGGCTTAAAAGCCCGAGCAGCAGGCACAAAGCCCCTGGCAGAAACCGAAGCGCCACCGTCCAGCTCGTCCACTCCCCGCCGATTGCCGAGAGCACCGCCCCCACCGCCCCCATCGCGATGATAGGCCAGATCGGAATGGACTTTTTCCTTATGTCCTCAACGCTCAAGTACGCCAACCCCGCCGCTGCCGCCACGAGCCTTACCACGCAAAGTATCTCCTGTGTCATCCGAACCCCCAAATTTACTGTATCCCTAAGCTTTTGTCACTGCGCGCATTTCGAGCAGGGCGTGCGGCTACCCACCTCGGATATGGAAATGACATAGACCGTCCTCTTCAGCGCGCTGCATGTCATGCTCGCGTGGTACTTCGTGCCGTAGCTGGTGATGTAGACCGTGCCCGACGTGACCCCGGACGCGCAGCTGCAGGCGTAGTACTTCCCCCCGCTGCTGTTGACCTTCGCGGCAACTTCCGAGTAGTCCACCGACTGGATGCTGAGCGAGATGGACGTGCAATCCCTGCTCTTGTGGTAGGCCGTCCCCGTCTCCGTCACGTAGACGTACTCCTCCTCCGACTCCGTCCCGTCCCCGGCATTGTCTCCCGTCCACTTCCGGCTCTCGCTCGACTGCGTCACCGAGATCGCGTCTAGGCTGAAAAAAGGGACCGGGATCTTCATCGAGTAGTTCGCCTGCAGCTTGACGTAGTCGTCAGAAACGTCGGAGCCCAAAAGCGAGAGGGTGACCTTCCCGCCCCGCACATAGGCGCTGACCTCGTCGTACTTCGAGAGCTCATTCTCAAAATGACCCTCCGCCAATGTCAAAAGGGCAACCGTCTGGTCCATCGCCCCCGCCTCGCACGCCGTCTCCCGGCTCGCGAAGTAGAGCGACTCCTGCACCTGCGTCTGCACCTGCAGGACGCGGAAGAAGAAGAGCAAAAATGCGAAGAACGCCGCGAGTAGGGGCGCAATTACCGCCGCCTCGAGCGTGAGGGTTCCCTTCCACCGGCGGGCGCATGGATGCGCCTCCCTGTCGGACAGCCCGTCTAAACTTTTGTGCTTGCGTGCAAAATCTGGGAGAGACTTCCGCTTTATTGAGTTTTTTTTGGCTTGCCTGCAAAGAGACACGTCCATACACCCGCCTTTCATTGTTTTAATTTGCCCACGCAGGCTACCCGCTCTGCGTGGGCAATTGCCTTAAGTTTCGTTGCCTTTGTCAGTTGTGTAACTGTAGTCCGTGGTTTTTGTGATCTGATACCCGTCCCCCGAATGTTCCACGAGCGTCACGAACCCGAGGAACACGGGCTTGTAGCTGTAGGTCATGTCCACCGTGGCGCTGACCATCACGCAGTCCATCCTGAAATCGCTGTAGCCCGACACCTTGCGGATCGCCGCCTCCTGCAGGTCCATCGCCCTCATCGAGAGAGTCTTGTCCGTCTTGGTATAGAGGAGCAGGCTCAGGTAGTCCTTGTAGGTCATGCCGCTGCTGCAGCTCTTCGCCACAGGAAACCCTTCCGACAGTAAGCTCCCTATGTTCTCCAGGCTTGATGTCCAGTCATTCTCGCCCTTGACCATCGAAATCTTTTCCCCCTGCATGAGCGCGCGCAGGTCGAGCACGCTCTCGACGTAAGCCCACGCCGCAAGGATCCCTGCCTCGATGACAGGCGTGAGCTCTGGGTTTAGCACCGCCGCCGCAATCGCGGCCGCCATCGCCTCCGCCTCGGCCTGTTTCGTCGATGACTGCATTAAGCTCGCCAGGTTCGACGCCTCGCGCATCGCCAGGATCTCATTGATCACAGCCTTGAGGTTGTCGGGATCCGATGGGTTCCCGGCAATCAGGTACTCGAGCTCGTACGCCATCGCGGAGCTGTCCGACGGGTTCGTGTAGTCTGCCATGTAGTGCAACAGGTACTGGATCAGGAGCACCTTGTCGCATGCGTCGCCCCACAGGCCGCTGCTGTCCGTGCTCTCGTCGTTGCCGCTCTCGAGCGTCCGGACCGAGACGGTCTCCGAGGATGTCAGCGACGTCCCCGAGAAAGTCGTGCCCTGCGGGAACACGATGGTCAGTATCCCCGAGCCCTTTGTGGAGGAGACCGAGTTGAGCAGGTTGTTTCCTTTTTCCGCCAATGCGGCGTCGGCCTCGCTGAGCCCCGCATCGGCCTCCGAGCCGGAATCCGCGTCGAGCGCGACAGACCGCACAGTGCCGCTTGAAGGTTCCCTCGACATGACGGGGCTGAGCGTCCTCGCAGTGAGCGTCACCGCCTGAAAGCCTCTCTCTGCAGACGCTGACGGCAAATCCGATGCAATCGCTGGTTGCTGCGCATAGGATGACGTCTCCGCAGCGCTGCCATCCCCTGCCTCCGCAGCCTCCTCTGCGCTCTCGATCGCGTCCAATGCCTCCTTGAGCGCGTCACCGTCGGTGTCTGTGTCAGACGATGAGAGATCGCTGTTCTCGTCCTCGTACTTCTCCCATATCGCCTTGGCCTCATCGTAGAGAAAGTTTTTCTGCATGTAGGCGCAGACGGACTCCTCGTAGGCGGTCCCGCCGTCGTCGGTGATGAGCTTGTACGTCGTGATCTGCGCGTCGGTCACGCTCGCCGCAAGCAGCGTCGTTCCCGAGAGGAATCCCCCCGACGGAGTGAGGTTCACCTCACTTACCTCCTTCATCTTGCCCTCGGCCGTGGCCAGGGAGAATTCCCCGTCGCCGTCCTCGACCGATGTGCCGAGCAGCCTGTAGGTCTCCCAGAGCGGCGTGACGTATTCCGCGAACTCGGACTCGATGACGGAGTCGGCATCCATCTGCAGCACCTTGTGAAACTCCACGCTCCGCGCCAGCTCGAGCAGCGAGAATATCATCTGTCCGACGAGCATGAACGAGAGCGCGGCGAAGACCGTGATGCTGCCGCTTCGCCTTTTGCCTGCCATAGCTTTAGGTAGTGGGAGTGCTAACTTCGATGTCACCCGCACCACTGGTAATCTTTTCCATGATACTACTCACTACCGTCCTGATTTGGCCGCTGAACAGCGTGACCAGCGCGATGAGGACCACGATGATGAGAATGATCTCGACCGTGCCCATTCCATCCTCTTCCGTAAGAAAATTCTTAAATCCTGACATAACTTTTCCTCCTCTTCACCTTTTTTATTTAATCTTTATTTAATTTTTATGTAAATCCCCTAACACATCAGCTTCGTAGGCGGCTCTCAAAACTGCATCTGCATCATCGCCGGAACCATGATGATGACCATCACGATCCCGAGCATGATTATCATCGGAAAAAGCATCTTCGTCCCCG
>JAJQIQ010000023.1 GCA_021199135.1 Clostridiales bacterium
CCCGCCCGAGAAGGTAGGACGCGATTCCGTCATATTTTTTTTCATATTTCACGAGCTCGCTCGTGATGCCGAGCGCACCCGCATCCGAGAGCGCATCCCTGGTCTTTGCGTTGTCGCTCCCGCGCACGCTCGTAAGCGGCAGAAACGTCGCGCGACCGAGCCGATTCTCCTTTAAATAGGCTATCATGTCCTTGGCGGTCTGCTCGTCCTCCGTCACGATGTTTTGGATGTTGCCGCCGAGCGCGGTCTCTATCGCGGTCTCGTATTTCTTGTCCACCTGGATCAAATCTGAAACTACGCCGAGGATGCCGGGGTTGTCCGCGCGCTGCTCCATGACGCGGCGGATGCTGTTGCCGTAGCCGTCGTAGCGCTCCGCGATGTTTTTGAGCGATTCGAGGCGCGAGTGCTGGCGGAGGTACGCCGTCTGCGCCTCCTCGAGGAGTTTGCCATTCTCCTCCTCCTTGCGGTGCCACTTAAGCTCGCTTTCCGCAAGCTCATGCTCACGCTCTTTTAATTTTTCGACCTCCGCATTTATGCTTGCAAGCTTTTTCTCGCACTCGGAGAGCTCCGCGTCAATCCCCTCCTCCTGGGTCTTCCGGTCGAGGAGGCGCTTGCCGAGCTCCGCCTTTCGGATGTTTATCTGCTCGAGCATCGTGTCGAAATGCTGCTGGCGCGACTGGATGTCCGCGCGGCTCCCGAGGAGCTGCACGAGCTCCTTCTGCCGCTCCTCTATCCCGGCGTTGCAGCGCGCAATCTCCTCCTGCACCGCGGCAAGCGCCCGCTTTGCCTCGTCGTCCTGGATCTTTGCGTGGAGGAGTTTTTCGTCCTGATCCCTCTCTTTCTCTTTTAACTCTTTTCTCTCCTGCTCCCTCTGCGCGCACTCCGCGTCTATCGCCTCGAGGCGGTTTTTCGTGTGCTCGTCGGACATCTCGGCGGTGTGGATCTGCTCGTTTAAGATCCCGATCTGGCTCTCGAGCTTCCCGCGGAGCACCTCGCCCTCGCCCTGCTGCTCGCGGATGGCATTTATCTTTGTGTCCATCCCCTCCATCTCTTCCGAGAGTTTTGCATAGTCCTGCTTTATCTTTTCGTAGGATTCATTCGTCTCCCGCAGCTGCGCGTCCGCGATCTTGTAGTTTTCCTCGGCCTCACGCTGCTCCCTCGATATGCGCTCCGACTCGAGCAGGAAAATATTTATGTCGCAGTCCTTCTGCTCGTTCTTTTTTTTCAAATACGCCCGCGCCTTCTCCGCCTGAGTCGAAAGCGGCTCGACCTGCCTCTCGAGCTCCGATAAAATGTCGTTCACGCGGACGAGGTTTTCGCGCTCGTCCTCGAGTTTTTTTAGCGCAGAGAGCTTTCTCTTTTTAAATTTGACGATTCCCGCCGCCTCGTCGAAGAGCTCGCGCCTCTCCTCGGGCTTGCCGCTTAAGACCTTGTCGATCTGGCCCTGGCCGATGATCGAGTAGCCCTCCTTGCCGATCCCGGTGTCGTAAAACAGTTCCGAGACCTCCTTCAGGCGGCAGACGCTGCCGTTCAAGAGGTACTCGCTCTCGCCCGAGCGGTAGAGGCGCCTTGCGACCGTGACCTCCTCGAAGTCGGTGGAGAGCTGGTGGTCGGAGTTGTCGAGGGTTATCGCGACGTAGGCAAAGCTTAGGGGCTTGCGGTTTTCCGTCCCCGCGAAGATGACGTCCTGCATGGACGCGCCGCGCAGCTGGCGGACGGACTGCTCGCCGAGCACCCAGCGCACCGCGTCCGCGACGTTGCTCTTGCCGCTCCCGTTCGGGCCCACTATCCCCGTGATCCCGTTGTGGAAGTCAAACACGATTTTGTTCGCGAAGGATTTGAACCCCTGCACCTCGATGCTCTTTAAGTACATTCCAAGCTCCCTTTTTTGTCCCTTATGAGCAGCAGCGCCCGGTACGCCGCCTCCTGCTCCGCCGCCTTCTTCGTGTGCCCCGTGCCGGTGCTTAAGCGCTTGCCGCGCACGTGCACCTCGACCGTGAAGCTCTTGTCGTGGTCCGGGCCAGACTCGCCCGTGAGCACATAGTCCACGGTCTCGTGGCCTCCCTGCACTATCTCCTGCAGGATTGTCTTGCTATCATAAAAGAGCTGCTTGTGGTCGATGTCCGTCATTATGTATTTCTCCACAAACTCTTTTGCACTAGCAAAACCACCATCCAGGTATATCGCCCCGATCACCGCCTCGAGCGCGTCCGAGAGTATCGACTTTCTGGTCCTGCCGCCCGTGCGGTCCTCGCCCTTCCCTAAGAAAAGGTAGTCGCCCAAGCCCAGCTCGTTCGCGCAGATGGCTAGCGTCGGCTCGCAGACTATGCTGGCCCTAAGTTTCGTGAGCTCCCCCTCCGGCTGGTCGGGGTAGTTTTTGTATAGGAACTCGCTCGATATTATCTCCAAGACCGCATCCCCCAGAAACTCGAGCCGCTCGTTGTCCGAGTGCTTTTTCATGCGCTTCTCGTTGGCGTAGGAACTGTGCGTGAACGCCTGCCGCAGGAGCCCCTCGCTCTTGAACTGGTACCCCACCAGCTCCTGGAATTCCTTTATCTTTTTCATCAAACCCACCTCACATGAACGGGGAGCCCCGCAGACGCCGGACTCCCTGCAAATTTCCTCTATCGCCCGGCTGCGGCGTGAATCTGCTCTACCGCGTCCGCGACGGTTGTGATTTTCTCCGCCTGCTCATTTGAAATCTCGATGTCGAACTCCTCCTCGAGCCCCATGATGATCTGGAACACGTCGAGCGAGTCCGCGCCGAGGTCGTCTATGAACGTGGTCTCCATCGTGATCTCGTCCGGCTCGACGTTTAGGACCTCGACGATGATTTTTTTAATCCTCTCAAACTCCATCAGGCTTCCTCCTGCTGCGCTCCGGTAATTCTTTCCTTTATGATCCCGTTTATGTTCTCCTCGCGGAACGTGACGCACTGGCCGATCGCGTTCTTTATCTCAATCGCCTTCGAGCTCCCGTGCGTCTTCACGACGAGGCCGTTCAGCCCCAAAAGCGGCGCGCCGGTGTGCAGCGCCTCGAGGTAGGGCTTGAAGGATTTCCTGAGCGCAGGCATCGCAAAGAGCGCGCCGATCTTGCTGCGCAGGCTCGTCATGAGCGCATCCTTTACGGTGTCCATCATCGTGACGCCGACTCCCTCGTAGAGCTTTAGGATGACGTTGCCGACGAAAGCCTCGCAGACGATGACGTCCGCGCCTCCATGCGGGATCTCCCTTGCCTCGATGCTGCCGGTGAAGTTTATGCCCGGGCAGTCACGCAGGAGCGGGAACGTCTCCTTGACGAGCTCGTTGCCCTTCTCCTCCTCCTCGCCGATGTTTACGATGGCGACGCGCGGGTTCTTCACGCCGATGACGTACTCCATGTATATCGAGCCCATCTGCGCGAATTCCACGAGGTGCTCCGGCCTCGCGTCGACGTTCGCCCCGCAGTCTAAAATCAGGGCGATGCCCTTGTCCGTCGGGACTATCGGCGCGAGCGGCGCGCGCTTTATGCCGTGCATCCTGCCGACGATCGTCTGCCCGCCGACGAGGATCGCGCCGGAGTTCCCGGCGGAGATGAACGCGTCCACGTCGCCGTTTTTGACGAGGTTCATCCCGACGACCATCGACGACTGCTTCTTCGTCCTTATCGCGTTGACCGGGTGCTCCGCCATCTCGATGACCTCCGGCGCGTCCACGATCTCTATCTGCTCCTTCGGGTACTGGGCTTTATCAAGCTCCGCCGCTACGGCGTCCTTTTTCCCGACCAGAAAAACATGGACGTCCTTCCTGGAGTTTACGGCATCGAGCGCGCCCTTTACGATCTCGCCGGGCGCGTTGTCGCCGCCCATCGCGTCCACGGCGACCCTTGTGACTGTCTCCATCTCTTCCCTCTTTCCGGATCCCCTGCGGGATCACATAGATAAAGTAACAACCAAGAAAAAACAAGAAAGAGCCGACTATATAAAGATAACGTTAATCTTTACAGCCGGCCCTGCCACGTTTCATTCCCGATTAATCCTGCGGGATGATCTCTTTCTTGTTGTAAGAACCGCAGTTCTTGCACACGCGATGCGGCACCATCAGCTCGCCGCACTTGCTGCATTTCACCAGAGTCGGAGCTTTCATCTTCCAGTTCGCTCGTCTTCTGTCCCTCCTGCCCTTGGAGGATTTATTCTTCGGACAAATTGACATCTCGGT
>JAJQIQ010000119.1 GCA_021199135.1 Clostridiales bacterium
AATCTAACAGCCGCACCCACGCCCAGTTTTCCGGCACCTCATACGGCCACTCCTCTTTTGGGACAAATGGATTTTCCGCGCCCGCTTTTTTCTTTGCCATCACTTCTCCTCCGTCCCGTACATCCGAAGCTCCTGCGCCACGCTGCGCAGCAGGTCAACCGCCTCCTCGAGGCTTGCGATGCACTCGTCCGCGCTCTCCGCAGGGTCTGGCATGTCGTCATAGTCCACAAGCGACGCGTCGCGGATCAGCCCGAGGTCTAGGCTGTTGCCCTTGCCCTCAATCTCCTCGCGCGTAAAACGATTCCAGCGCTCGTCGTCCACCGCGCCGCGATCCTCCGCTGCATAGGCGGACTCAAACCCCGCAAAGTGCTCCCGCGCAAGCGGCGTGGTCTTGCCGAAGGACGGCATGTTGGTGCGCATGGCGTAAAACCAGACCTCTTTCGTGTTCCCCTGATCGTTCTTGCCGCGCGTGAAAAAGAGAACATTGGTCTTTACTCCCTGCGCATAGAATATCCCGGTCGGCAGGCGGAGAACCGTGTGCAGGTTGCACTTGTCCATCAGGTCGCGGCGGATTTTTTCGCCGTCGCCGTCCTGAAAGAGCACGTTGTCCGGCAGCACGATCGCCGCCCTCGCCTTTCCGTCGGGCTTTAAGCTGCGGTAGACGTGCTGGAGGAAATTCAGCTGCTTATTGCTCGTCGAGAAAGTGAAGTCGTCGCGGGTCGCGCGCTCCCCGCCCTTCTTTGTCCCGAACGGCGGATTCGTGAGCACGAGGTCGTAGTTTTTCATGGATTTTCCGATGTCGGAGAGCGTGTCCCCGAGCACGATCTCGCCACCGATGTCGTGGAGCATCGCGTTCATCAGCGCAAGCCTGTGGGTGTCGTGCACGAGCTCGCACCCGGTGAACGCCTCGTCGCGCTCAAATTTTGCCGTGTCCGCGTCGAGCTCGTAGAAATCGTCCGTGTGCTCGCGCACATACTGGCTCGCCGCGATCATGAAGCCGAACGTCCCGCAGGCGGGGTCGTTGCACCGCTCCCCCGGCTGGGGCTTCATCATACGGACAATAACATCGATGAGCACTCGCGGCGTGAAATATTGACCCGCGCCGGATTTTTTCTCATTCGCGTTCTTCTCGAGCAGACCCTCGTAGAGATTCCCGAGCCCCTCCTCCTTGGCGGAAAACCAGTCCAGCCCGTCAATGGTCGTGATGATTTTCCCGAGGTTCTTCGGCTCGTCGATATTGGTCGTCGCGCCCTGGTAAATTTCCCTCACACGGCCAGTGCCATTCTCGCCCAATTCGGTGAGCAGCTTCTGATAAAATTTCTTGAGGTCAACCCCGCTTTTTGCCGTCAGCACATCCCAACGGTAAGCCTCCGGGATCGCGTCCTCCGCTCCGGTCTCCTTCGCCATTTTTAGGAAAAGGATGTATGTCAGCTCCGTCACGTACTGATGATAGGTGATCCCGTCATCGCGGAGCACGTTGCACAGATTCCATAGCTTTGCCACTATCTCCTGCGTCGTCATTATGCCGTCTTTCCTCCGTCGTCATATAAATATCCGTTGAGCTCGCGCACCACGTCCTCGAGCTTGCCCCCGAAAAATTTATTGATTTTTGCGAATCCGCCCTGGTCCTTGAACCGGCTGTCCTCATTGAAGGCCTGTACGTTCAGCACGGATTCCTTCATCAGGTAACCTTCCATGCGCTTGAGCCAGCTCTGCTCCTGCCTCGTGAAATCATGGGCTTTCTCCAGTTTTTCAACCGCGTTCTTTATCTTATCCTCGTGGCTTGTGAGGGTGGAGCCTATCGCATACCGCCTTACCATGCTTATGATGTCCGCCGCCATCTCCTCATTCGTCATCTCCGAGAACGCGGTGTTCAGCTGCTGCTCCGTGTAGCCCTCGCAACCAAGCTTCAGCGTCAGGGATTTCAGATCATCTCTGGTGAGGTCGCTCGGCCTCGTGCAGATAATATTGAGCGCCGCAACCTCATTTATGTGCGTATTTATGTATTCGGAAAATTCGACGAGATAATCCCCTGGCTTTACGCCGTTCTTTCCGTATCCGCGTGTGTGCGAGACCAGCTCGTCCGGCTTGTCGGAAATCACGATCGGCCTGCCGCCGTTCGGCTGGCTCTCCTGGAGCATATGGAACAAATCGGCGTAGGAGAGCACCCTCTTTTTCGCCTCGTCCGGGGTCTGGTTTTTTATCATCTCGACAAACTGCGCCGGGGTGAGCCCTCCGGACATGTCCTTGAAATGCTCCTCCGTGCGTCCGTCCATTCTCTGCTTTTTTCTCTGCAGCTTCGCCAAAATCTGATTGATCTGGCTCTGCACCTGCGGCTCCTCTTCCGTCTCTTCTAGCCTGTCAAGGAGCTGCGAGAACGTCGCCGACGGATTGACCGCGACCGACTTCATCGTATTTACAGGCTCCAACACATCATACAGGCCGACCGGGTCATAGATTTCAAAATGGTCTTTGTGGATCTCCTCGCAGGGCCTTGTCGCCCTCCCGAGCATCTGCTCATAGAGGATGCGCGACTTCACCCTGCGCATAAAGACAAGCGACGTGATTTTTGGCACGTCGATGCCGGTCGTCAACAAGTCCACCGTGACGACTATCGAAGGGTAGTTATCATTTTTGAAATGCCTTACGGCCTGTTTTATTTTATTTCTGTCCCCGTTTGCGACGCTTCCCGTGATCTTCATTATCGCATTATTGTCAACGCCAAATTCTGAATAAATTTCCCTCAAAATGTCTACGATGAGGTCGGCGTGGGCATCGTTCACGGCAAAAATCAGCGTCTTCCCGGTCTCATTCGGATTCTCGGGATCGAGGTCGCGCGCGATTTCCTTGAGGACGGCACGATTAAATTCCTCCGTGATGACCTTGCGGTTAAAATCCTCCACGTCGAAATCGAGCTCATCTTCCAAAAGCTCGCTGTCCTTTACCTCCCCGGTCAGCGGGTCAAACAGCGTCACCTCATCTCCGGATTTGTAATGGATTCCCTCGGTGCTAAGTTTCGTCTTTATGTCATGCGGCGCATCATAGTCGACCAGATAGCCGTCTATCACCGCCTCCCCGTAGGAATAAGTGAATACCGATTTCCCGAAAATCTGCACCGTGTGCTTGGCAGGCGTGGCGGTCATCGCGATTTTTATTGCATCGAAATATTCGACGACTTTTCGGTACTTGCTCTGATAGTCGAGCTGATCCCGATAGAGGATTTCCTCATCTGTCATCTCCCTGTCGAGGATATATCCGCGGTGCGCCTCGTCCACGATGACGAGGTCATAGTCCGATACAGAGGGCATTGCCTCCCCGTCGTTGTACAATATCCTTTTCATCATACCCTGCACCGTGGCGATATGGATGCGGGTTTCCTTTTCTATCTTGATGTCGCCGAGTGTTTTTATGTCGTACATTTCATCGACCGTCAGAAAATCCTCTATTTTATTGCCCTTGAATGCGTCCTTAGCCTGATCGCCCAGCACCGTCCGATCCACGAGGTACAGTACCCTTCGGAAACGCCCCGTCTTGAGGAAACGGTATATCAGCCCGATTATGGTCCGCGTCTTTCCCGTGCCGGTCGCCATCGCGATGAGCACAGATCTCTGACCATTTACGATCGCGTTCTCGGCGGCCTTGATTGCATTTATCTGATATGGGCGCAGGCCCAACCCATTCTTTTCAGTCAAAAAATCGTAACTTAAGTTCAATAATTTTTCATTCGCGCCCTCAATGTCCGCTGACAGCATTTCCTCCATCCCGTCCGGGCTCATCCACCCCAGCAGCGGCCTCGGAATATTGTCGGCTCTCCTCAGATCGAGAAACCAGATGCCGGATTTCTCCTTATATTTCTCGACATACTCCCTGCCATTCGTCGCAAAGGTGAACGGCACCTTGTATTCGCCCCATTTGCCAATGACATATTTTTCGTCCTCCGCGCGGATGCAGCGCGGGTAATCTTTTCCCTGATAATCTATAACTGCGGGAATGTCCTTGTGGCTCGCTTTCGCCTCCACTATGGCGATCAGCTTTTCCCCGATAAAAAGTGCATAGTCCGCAAATCCCTTGTCTCCGACCGTGGAGTCCGTAGGGTATTCCGCGATGGCGAGGTTATGCCCTTTTTGCGGACGGGTGCCCTTGGAGTAGCGGATATTCTTCGTGTCTGCCTCCCAGCC
>JAJQIQ010000030.1 GCA_021199135.1 Clostridiales bacterium
ACGTAAAGCAGATAGAGAAGTCCCTCGGCGTGACCGTCGTCGCGCGGGAGGACGAGATAAAGATAATCGGCGGCGAGTCCGCGGCGCTCGCGGCGCGGGAAGTGTTCATGCAGCTGCGGGGGCTGTCGGAGAACGGCAGGCAGATAGGCGAGCAGAACGTAAGCTACGCGATAAGTCTTGCCAAGGAGCAAAGCCCCGCGCAGATGGCGGATATCGACAGGGACGTCATCTGCCACACCGTATCGGGCAAGCCCGTAAGCCCGAAGACTGTCGGACAGAAGCGATATGTCGATGAGATCCGCTCAAAGATGATAGTCTTCGGGCTCGGCCCGGCGGGCACCGGCAAGACCTACCTCGCGATGGCGATGGCGATCACCGCGTTCAAGGCGGAGGAGGTCAGCCGGATAATTTTGACAAGGCCGGCGATAGAGGCGGGGGAGAAGCTCGGGTTTTTGCCGGGAGACCTGCAGAGCAAGGTCGACCCGTACCTGCGGCCGCTCTACGACGTGCTCTACCAGGTGATGGGCGCGGACGCGTTCTCGCGCAACATGGAGAAAGGTCTCATCGAGGTCGCGCCGCTCGCGTACATGAGGGGGAGGACGCTCGACAACGCATTCATAATCTTAGACGAGGCGCAGAACACCACGCCCGCGCAGATGAAGATGTTTCTCACGCGCATAGGCTTCGGCTCAAAAGCGGTCATCACTGGCGATGCGACCCAGAAGGATCTGCCTCCCGGGACCAAATCAGGGCTTGACATCGCGCTCAAAGTGCTTAAGAATATAAGCGAGATCGGAATCTGTGAGCTGACGAGCAAGGACGTCGTGCGCCATCCGCTCGTGCAGAAAATCGTGGAGGCATACGAGGACTACGAGAAGAAGGCCGCCCAGAAGCAGAAGAGCAGGGGCGGCAGGGAGAGACGATGAAAATCAAGGAACCGCTCAACATATACCGCTTCATCTCCATCACGGCGATCATACTGGTGACGGTGGGCGTGACCGTTGCGCTCTATATCGGCAACAGGCCGTATGCGGACGAGTGGGCCTGCGTCGCCTTCGTGGACATCATCTTTATTCTCATCTTCGTGTTCGAGCTCGAGTATGAGCGGCGCAAGGACAGGGTCGCCTACAACACCCAGAACAACTTCGTGCGGATTGCGGTGCTGTTTGCAGTGTGCGCGGGGTTGACCTACGCGATGTCCTACCTGCCGGAATTTTACAGGCCGGTGATCATAATTCCCATCCTCCTGTGCGCGGCGTCGAACAGCACGCTCGCCGTGGTCGGAGGGCTGTTCTTTGACATACTGCTGGAACTCTCGTCGGGCGGCAATTTCTATGCGATGATGGCACTGTGCCTGATGACGATACTGGGCGCGGTGCTCGCGGAGGCCCTCGAAAAGAAGCGTTATCGGCTGAGGCTCGCCATTATCATGCTGTTTTTAAATCTCATCGTCCCAGCGGTTTTCTATTACCTGTCGAACAAGGAGATTGAAAACAAATGTTTCTTTTATGGGCTGGCAGAGGGAATTGTGACGGCATTAGTCGCGTTTTTCCTGTTCGGCATGCTCCACCAGGAGAAAGGGCGGGAGATGGACGACCTCTACCTCGACATCACCGCCGATGATTTCTCGGAGGTCAAGGCCCTCAAAAATTATTCCATGATCGAGTACCGCCACGCCAAGAAGGTGGCGGACATAGCCTACCGCTGCGCGAAGGCGGCGGGGTGCGACGCGCACCTGTGCATGGCGGGAGGATTTTATTACCGCATGGGCCGATGGCTCGGCGAGCCCTACAGCAAGCGCATCGTGCGAAAGGCGGTGGGACTGAGTTTTCCGGATCCGCTGACCCGGATTCTCCTCGAGTATTACGGCGAGGAGTTTGACATATCATCCCCCGAGTCAGCGCTTGTACATATGGTTGACGCGCTCGTAAAGAAGGTCGACGCGCTCGAGGCGGACGTCGGCAAGAGCGAGTGGAACCACGACATACTGCTGTACCAGACGCTCAACGAGTTTTCGGCTTCGGGGCTCTACGACAAGTCGGGGCTCAGCATGAACCAGTTTTTAAAGGCACGCGAGTTTTTGGCGAAAGAGGAGGAGATAGGATGAGCCTTTCCATCGAGGAGGAATGCGAGGTCAAATTTGATTTTTCATACGGCACGCTGGCCGAGTCCGTGGTCGATTTCTGCTTAAAGCACGAGAATTTCCCGTGCAGCGCGCAGGTGTCGCTCACGCTCTGCGACGATGCCGGGATACGAGGCTACAACAGCGACTACCGTCAGGTCGACGAGGCTACGGATGTGCTCTCGTTCCCGATGTTTACCTACGATGAGCCCGGGGATTTCTCGTTCCTCACAGACGGCGGTGAGGGAAATTTTGACCCGGACACCGGCGAGGCGGTTCTCGGCGACATAGTGATCTCCGTCGATCACGTGCATGCGCAGGCGAGGGAGTACGGGCACTCCGAGAAGCGCGAGTTTGCGTTCCTCATCACGCACAGCATGCTCCACCTCCTCGGCTACGACCACATGGACAAGGACGACGCGAAAGTCATGGAGGACAAGCAGCGCGAGATCCTCGAGGAGTTGGGGATTCCGCGCGAATATGAATGACACAGGGAACCAAAGTGAAAATTAAGTGAGGATTTAATAAAATGAAAACAAGGATTTTATTGGGGGTTATCACTGGGGCTTTTCTGCTCTCGGTGGGCGGCTGCGGCTCGAAAGATGCCGAGCCGGAGACCGAGACGGAGGAGGAGGCTGTCTATTCCGTGAGCACCGAGGCGGAGACGGAGGAGGCCGTCCCCGTGGTCACGCACGAGGGCGAGTCGATAAGCCCGTTCACGGGGCTGTGGGTCGATGAGGAGATCGCAGGGCAGCGCCCTGTCGCGGTCATGACGGAGAACACCAAGGCCGCGTTGCCACAGTACGGGCTGTCGTATGCGGACGTCATCTACGAGTGCCCGGTCGAGGGCGGGATCTCGCGGCTGATGGCTATATACCAGGACTATTCAGGTATGGAGAAGATAGGCAACGTCCGAAGCTGCCGCCTCTACTACATCTATTTTGCGAAGGAGTTTGACGCGATATACATCCACGCGGGCGAGAGCCGCTATGCGGTCGACGTCCTGGACAGCACCTTCATCGATAACATCGACGGAATCACAGGCACCGGCGGAAACTTCTTCTACCGCGACAGCGCAAAGGAGGCCCCACACAACTACTACACGACGTCCGAGATGCTTTCCTCCGCGGTCGAGAGGTACGGCTACGACACTGAGCTTCCCGATGACTACGGCACGCACTGGCAGTTTGCCTCCGAGGATGAGCCAAACCTCCTAGAAGACGGCGAGGACGCGGTCACGGTATCGATGTATTACCAGAATGCGTCGCCATACTTTACCTACAATGCGGACGACGGACTTTACTACCGCTTCGAGTTCGGGGCGGAGGAGGTCGACGGGCTTACCGGCGAGCAGCTTGCGGTGACAAACATCATCATACAGGACTGCTACAGCTATATGCTTGACTCGAGCGACGGGACCTTGAGCGTCGACTGGAGCTCGGGCGGCACTGGCAAGTACATTACCATGGGCAAGGCGATAGACATCACGTGGACTCGCGAGTCCGACTCGTCAAAGACCGTGTATTTAGACGAAAACGGCGACGAGATCACCCTGAACCCGGGCAAGACCTGGGTGGAGATCACTCAGAGCTCGCAGTCAGGCAAGAATACTATTTCGGCAGAGTAATCAAACGGAGATTGTTATGGGCACAGATAAAAATGCGCGGACGAACTTTCTCGTCCAGGGATCAATACTGGCGGTCGCCTCGATCGTAAGCCGCATCATCGGGCTGATCTACCGCATTCCGATGACCGGCATAATAGGCGACGTGGGCAACAACTACTACGGCTGCGCCTACGACGTGTACAACATCGTCCTCATCATATCATCTAACAGTCTCCCGCAGGCGGTCTCAAAGACCGTCTCCGCGCAGGTCGCCAAGGGGAAGTACCGCTCGGCGTTTCAGGCGTTTAAGGGCGCGATGCTTTTTGCCGTGATCTCGGGCGCGGCGGCGGCGCTCATCGTGTTTTTCGGGGCGGGATTTTTCACGGGGACGCTTCTCAAGACCCCGTACAGCGTGTTCGCGCTCCGGGTGCTCGCGCCGGTGCTCATGA
>JAJQIQ010000193.1 GCA_021199135.1 Clostridiales bacterium
CAGCGTCTGCTTCGCGAGCCTCCCCTTGCCGAGCGCGAATGTCAGGTAGCGCCTGTCGTCCATTGCATCTTCCTCCAGAAACAAAATTCAAATAAGCTATATCAGGATTTCCAGACCTGAAAACCCATTGTCAACCGCGTATTTTTTGTATAAATCCTGCGGCTTTTTTTCATCGTGCGGCATCATCGTGACGCAGATGCCCTTTTCACGGAGCTTGGCCGCGCGCTCGATTGCCGACTTCGCATTCTCCTCGGAGAAAACGATGAGCGCATTCTTCTTCTCCTCGTCAGGGATAATTCCCTGCCTTAAGAGTGCGTTCATCAGTTTGTCGACGACTATCGCAAAACCTATCGACGGCGCATCTTTTCCAAAATATGCAAGGAGTCCGTCGTATCTCCCGCCGCGTAGCACCGGCTCGCCCGTCCCGAACGTAAAGCCCGCGAAAATTATCCCGGTGTAGTAATGGTAATTCCCGAGCATCCCGAGCTCGACGGAAATATATTTCGTGATCTTGTACGAATCGAGCAGTTCAAAGAGCGAGACAAGCTCCGTGAGCGCGGAGCGGATTTCGGGATAATTTTCCGAATCCTCAATCGCGTTTTTTAATTTGTCGATTCCCGCGTCAAAGCTTCCGAGAAGCCTGAAGAGATTGCGCAGTTTCTCATCGATCTCCAGCGTGTCGATAAGTTCCTCGGCTCCAAGAAAATTCTTGTTGGAGATGAGTTCCCGAAGTTCACTCTGTTGCGCATCGGAAAGTCCCGCCGCCGCCGCAAGCCCTGCAAAAAACCTCGCGTGTCCGACGGAGATCTGAAACTCCAAAAGCCCCGCCGCAAGCATCGAGTCGACCGCGACCGCGAGAATCTCCGCGTCCGCCGCGACCGTGCTGTCACCGATCAGTTCCACGCCGCACTGGGTCGTCTCCTTCAACCGACCCTGATAGTCGGATGAGTTTATGAACGTGTTGCCCATGTATGAGAGGCGCACCGGCATGTCCTCCTCGGCGTAATATTTGGCCGCGCTCCTCGCAATCGACGGGGTGAAATCAGGGCGCAATACTAAAGTATTGCCCTCCTTGTCAAAAAATTTGTATAAATCCTTGGACGGGGTCGTCCCGACCTCGTTTCCAAACACATTGAAAAATTCGATCGAAGGCGTCTGTATGTCGCGGTAGCCATACGAGAGCTGAACTCTGTGCAGTTTCTCCTGAAGGCTGAGTTTCCGCTGGCACTCCCCATTGTATATGTCCCTCATGCCGTCCGGCGTGTGAAGCATTTGATTCTCCATAAAAATTTCCTGCCTTAAATTGTAAAAATATTGCTTTTATCTCGATTCCAGGTCTTTCTGGATCATGTTTAGGTATGGCACGAGTATCCCCGCCACCTCCGGAAGGAAATAGCCTGGATCAAGCTCGTCCCATCCCACGCTCTTTCTCCCGCCTGCCTCTGCGCGGTTCCAGAATTCATACATTTCCTCAAACCTCATGTAGTAGAACAGGTCGCGGTGCGTGTAGGAAATAAGTATGAATGCAATCCCGTCCTGCTGCTGCCACTGCCGCATGAACTCCACCTGGTGCTCATGGATGTTCTGGAGCGGGAAGGTGTCCTCCGCGCACTCCTTCGCGTCAAAGCAGACCGGAATTCCCTGGACTGCGCCGATGTAGTCGACGGTGCTCTTCTGCTCGAAATATGCGAGCGTGATGTGGCGGCTGTCCTTGTCGATCTCGATTGGCGTGATCGGCGTCGGGATCTTCTGCACAAGCGCGAGCTTGCTCTCGCGGTATTTCTCGTTCGTGCGGTTTAGCATGTCCTCCAATGTGGAGCCGCGCAGGCCGCGCGAATTCCATGTCGGCATAACGTCGCCTCCTTGGGCATTGCCATTATAAATTTTCTCCAACCAGCACCTTCTCAAACTCCTCCGGCAATGTCGCTACATATTCCCTGCCGTCCGGCAATACCACGCTGCTCGCGCAGAGCATCTGGCTTGATATGCCGTATTTCTTCTGATATTTGCGGTTAAACTTCGCATCGCCGTACTTGAAGTCGCCGATAATCGGATGGCCGATCGAGGCGAGGTGTGCCCTGATCTGGTGCGTCTTTCCCGTAACCAGCAGGATGTCGATGAGCGTGCACATCAGGTTGAACGACACCGGCCTTATCACGGTCTCTATATATGCCGCGCCCTCCGTCTCCTCGTTTATTATCTGCACGCGGTTCGTCTCCTCATCCTTTATCAGGTATCCCGACAGTGCCGTCTGCTCCAAGACCTGCCCCTTTACGATTGCGCTGTAATATTTTTTTATGCCACGCTTCCTTATCTGCTCCGAGAGCTCCTGAAGCCCGCGCAGCGTCTTTCCCATCATGATAAGGCCCGAGGTGTTGCGGTCGAGGCGGTTGCAGACCGACGGGCGGAACGTCGCAAAAGATTCCTGGGTGAGCTCGCCGTTTTGGATCAGGTAGCCGAGCAGGTACTCGTTTGCCGACACGTCAGACGGCTTTGACTTCTGCGAGAGCAGCCCCGCGGGCTTATCCGCGATGAGCACGTTGTCGTCCTCGCTGACGATCTCGATACCCACATCCTCTACACAGAGCGATCGCAAAAATTCATATTCTTCTGCCAGCTCGTCATTCCCCTTTGAAAATTTCTGGAAAGTCTCATCGCTCACAAAGAGCTTCACATGGTCGCCGGGTTCGATGATCGTGCTGCCGTCGGCCTTGCCGCCGTTGCAAATGATGTTTTTCTTGCGCAACATTTTGTAAATGAAGCCCGTTCCTGCATATGGGAGGAGCTTGTGCAGATACTTGTCGAGCCTCTGCCCGCCCTCGTTTTGGCCAATCTCAAATTCTTTCATCCAAATCACACCTCATAGAACGGGTCCATGACCTTGCGCACCTCGACATCGAGCCTCGCGCCGGTGTAGACGCACTTCATGATCGCACGCTTGATCTGGTCTTCGAAGTTCGTGCCCTCACATTTGTTCAGCACATCGCGCAGTGTCAGCTGAACCAAGGTCGGCGCATGGTTCTTCTCGTCCTTGACCACGTTCTCATATATCTTGTGGTTGTAATTTTTGCTCACGACGTCGTACTCGACGATCGCGTACTCAATCCATTCCTTGTATGTCATGATACCACTCCCCTTTCGGGTTTTATTTCTTTTTGTGAACGTTTCTGATTGTCTTCTTCTTTGTGTTTTTTATATTTTTATTGCTCTTTTTATTTGCGGCAAATTTTTTACCGCTTCCGGTGCCGCCACATTTCGCCGCGCTCCTCGGCTTTATCAGGCATTCATGTCCAAAGCCGATCAGATCCTGCCGCCCCGCGCGCATCAGGGCCTCGCGGACGAGCTCGTAATTTTTCGGGTTGCGGTACTGGACAAGTGCGCGCTGCATCGCCTTCTCGTGCGGGTCCGTCGCAACATAGACCGGCTTCATCGTCCGCGGGTCGAGGCCGGTGTAGTACATGCAGGTCGAGATGGTGGACGGCGTCGGGTAAAAATCCTGCACCTGCTCGGGGCTGTAGTGGTGGTCGCGCAGGTACTCCGCGAGCTCTATCGCCTCCACAAGCGTCGATCCCGGGTGCGAGGACATGAGGTAGGGCACGAGGTACTGCTCCTTGTCAAGCTTCCCGTTCATATCATTATAAGCCTTTACGAACTTATTGTAAACCTCTACTGGCGGTTTTCCTAAGAGTGAGAGCACATTGTTTGAGATGTGCTCCGGCGCGACCTTGAGCTGCCCGCTCACATGGTGCTCGCAGAGCTCGCGGAGGAATGTCCTGTCCCGGTCGCAAAGCAGGTAGTCAAACCTTATCCCCGAGCGGATGAAAACCTTTTTCACGCCCGGAAGCTCACGCAACTTCCTGAGGAGCGCAATGTAGTCCGTGTGGCTGACCTCGAGATTTTTGCACGGCGTCGGGAAAAGGCACTGCCTGTCCGGACATGCCCCGGCCTTGAGCTGCTTTTTGCACGCGGGTGCGCGGAAATTGGCGGTAGGGCCGCCGACATCGTGGATGTAGCCCTTGAAGTCGGGATCGCGCGTCATCGCCTCGGCCTCCGCGATTATCGACTCGTGGCTCCGCGACTGCACGATTCTCCCCTGGTGGAACGTCAGCGCACAGAAGCTGCACCCGCCGAAGCACCCGCGGCAGCTCGTTATCGAAAACTTCACCTCGCTTATCGC
>JAJQIQ010000042.1 GCA_021199135.1 Clostridiales bacterium
ATGGAGACGATAAAAATCAGGTATTTTTCCGATGACATAGAGCGGCTTGACTACATCGACGGAAAGTCCGACTGGATAGACATGAGGGCGTCCGAGGATGTGGAGCTGCGGGCTGGGGATTTCGCGCTGATTCCGTTCGGGGTGGCGATGGAGCTCCCGGGGGGCTATGAGGCGCACCTCGTCCCGCGCAGCTCGACGTTTAAGACCTGGGGACTCATCCAGACGAACAGCATCGGGGTCGTGGACGGCTCCTACTGCGGCGACAACGACATGTGGAGGATGCCGGTCCTGGCTACGCGCGACGTCGTCATCCACAAGAACGACCGCATAGCGCAGTTTCGCATCGTAAAGAACCAGCCGCAGATCCATTTCGAGGAGGTAGAGAGCCTCGGAAACAGCGACAGGGGCGGCTTCGGCAGCACCGGGAAATCTTGATGATTTAATTAAAACTAGATTTAACTATTAGCTCCAATGGCTATGTTCTGCGACTCCTGCGGAACTGGCTTTGACAATAAAAACAAAAAAAGGAGGATTTTACAATGGAAAATTCAAACGACATGCAGAGCCGCATCGTAAAGTTCTACTCGAGGGAGAGCAATCTGCTTGCGCTCCACGCAATCCCGGGGCATTTCGCGACGAGCCACTCGCACATCAATTATTATGTCGACGTGACGAGCCTCAAGACCCGTGCGAGCGAGGCGAAGGAGGCGGCGAAGGTGCTCATGGCGCACATGCCGCGGACGACGTTCGTCGACACTATTGTCTGCATGGATGGCACGGAGATGATCGGCGCGTTTTTAAGCGATGAGATCGAGCGCGCCGGCATCATGACGACGAACATGCACGAGACGACCTACGTCGTCTCGCCGGAGATCAACAACAACAACCAGATGCTCTTCCGCGACAACAACAAGGCCGCGATCGAGGGCAAGCACATCGTCCTTCTGCTGGCGACGACGACGACGGGCGAGACTATCCGCCGCAGCCTCGAGTGCATCAGCTATTACGGCGGGATCATCGAGTGCGTGGCATCGCTCTTCTCCACTATCCACTCCGTCGACGGGCGCGAGATCGAGGTTCTCTTCGACAAGGAGGACGTGCCGAACTACGAGGCATTCTCTGCGCACGAGTGTCCGTTCTGCAAGAAGGGGCACCGCATCGAGGCGATGGTGAACGGTTTCGGCTACTCACAGCTGTGACACATATTGCAGATATTCGTCATTATGACAGAATTTGTGCGCAATCTTTGGACGATTGACGGTGGCAATATTGGACGCATTCCGTTATCATAGACACATGATATATGGGAGAGGCTTGTAAAAAAGCAAATTTTATTTAGGAGGTCAATTTAAAATGGCAAGTTTATCTTTGAAGAACGTCGGGAAGGTATACTCAAACGGCTTCGAGGCCGTCAAGGACTTCAACCTCGAGGTTGAGGACAAGGAGTTCATCATCTTTGTAGGCCCTTCAGGCTGCGGAAAGTCCACGACGCTCCGCATGATCGCGGGACTCGAGGAGATCACCTCCGGCGAGCTCACAATCGACGGCAAGGTCATGAACGACGTCGAGCCGAAGGATCGCGATATCGCGATGGTATTCCAGAACTACGCGCTGTATCCGCACATGACCGTGTTCGACAACATGGCATTCGGACTTAAGCTCCGCAAGGTTCCGAAGGACGAGATCAAGGCAAAGGTTAACGAGGCCGCAAGGATCCTCGACCTGGAGAAGCTCCTCGACCGCAAGCCGAAGGCTCTTTCCGGTGGACAGAGACAGCGTGTCGCGATGGGACGTGCCATCGTCCGTAACCCGAAGGTCTTCCTCATGGACGAGCCGCTGTCCAACCTGGACGCGAAGCTCCGTGTACAGATGAGGTCCGAGATCGCATCCCTGCACAACCGCCTCGGCGCTACGATCATCTACGTTACGCATGACCAGACAGAGGCTATGACGCTGGGTACCCGCATCGTCGTTCTTAAGGACGGCGTCATCATGCAGGTAGACTCCCCGCAGAAGCTGTACAACGAGCCGAACAACCTCTTCGTTGCTGGATTCATCGGCTCCCCGCAGATGAACTTCGTCGACGCTGACGTCACCGGAAACGGCGGCATCGTCACCCTCAAGTTCGGTGAGTTCTCAGTAGACCTTCCGGAGGCTAAGTCAAAGAAGATCATCGATGGCGGCTACCTCGGCAAGAGGGTTGTCCTCGGAATCCGTCCGGAGGATGTATCCGACAAGCCGGAGGACCTGGCAAAGTCAAGCGAGTGCGTCGTTGAGTCTGAGGTCACTGGCTATGAGCTTCTCGGCGCAGAGGTTCTCCTGTACTTCACGATTGCTGGCGCAAACATGACCGCGAGGGTTGACTCAGATACCCCGGCGCGTTATGGCGACCACATCAAGCTCGCATTTGACCCAGCGAAGATTCACGTATTCGACAAGGAGACCGAGCTTACCATCACCAACTAGTTTTTACTTAACATACAAATTCCTTTCAGGAGAGCGGGAGTCCGTTGCGGGCTCCCGCTTTTCTGTTGCCGGGACTTTAAGATGCCGCCCTTGACAATGGGCTCCAATGTCTGTTATAATCCATTTTCGGGTGAAGAAGCAGGGACCGGGTGTGAGCGTTTGCACCCGGTTCAATACATGGAGGGCCTCAATGCTTTCAAATCAAAAATTTCGGGATGAACTTGTTGAGATTAGGCAGGCGTGCGGCATGGAGATGGCGCTCTGCAATTCTGCAGGGCAGATGATCGCGGCCACGGACGGGTTTGAACAGCCTCCGGAGTTTGCGGGAGATATTACGGATTTTCTGGCCTCACAGGATATGCGAGACGAATGCGAGGGCTTCCAATTCATCGGCATTGCGGTGGACGGCGAGGCAGACTACGTGCTCGTCGCCCCGGCGGGCGGAGAGATGGAGGACGTGTGCGCGCAGATGGCGGCCTGCCAGATCAGGAGCCTAGCAAAGAGCAGCGCCGGCCAGTTCGACCGCAACAGTTTCATCCAGAATATACTTCTCGGCAACATGCTCGTCGTCGACATCATGTCGAAGGCAAAAAAACACCACATATCCGACATTCCGCGCGTGGTTTTTGCGATAGACACCGGAAAGAAGAATAACGACGTCGCGCTCGAGCTCGTGAAGAACCTCTCGGACATCCGCTCCGGCGATTTTGTGACGAGCGTCGATCCGCACAGCGTCATCTTGGTGAAGGACGTCGAGATGTTTGACGAAAACCGGCGGGATGAGATGCTTGTCTCGCTTGCGGCCAGCCTGGTGGACAACCTCCACTCGGAGGCGATGATAAAGGTGCGTGTCGGCTACGGCAACGTGGTCACGCAGCTTGCGGAGATCGCGCAGTCCTACCAGGAGGCGCAGATGGCGCTCGAGGTAGGGCGTGTCTTCTATGCGGAGCACGACACGATCTCATACGGAAAGCTCGGGATCGGGAGGCTCATCTATCAGCTTCCGATGAGCCTCTGCGAGATGTTCATAAAGGAAGTCTTTGGCGAGAAGGTGCCGGAAATCCTCGAGGACGAGGAGGCCATGAACACGATAAACAAATTCTTCGAGAACAACCTCAATATATCGGAGACCGCGCGCCAGCTCTACGTTCACCGCAACACGCTTGTCTATCGCTTAGAGCGGATTGAAAAGGCGATAGGGCTTGACATACGCAGTTTCGACGATGCGATGATGTTCCGCATAGCGGTGATGGTGTTGGCACACATGAAAAACCAGCGTTAAGGTAGCCGTGAATGTCACAGGAGGGACAAAAAATGGCAGAATACACAGAGGAGAGCATATCGGTCCTCGAAGGGCTTGAGGCGGTCAGAAAGCGCCCGGGGATGTACATAGGCAGCGTGACGACGCGCGGCCTCAACCACCTGATATACGAGATCGTGGACAACTCCGTCGACGAGCATTTGGCGGGCGAGTGCGACAGCATATGGGTGACGCTTGAGGCGGACGGCTCGTGCACGGTAGAGGACAACGGGCGCGGAATCCCGGTCGGCATGCACGCCAAGGGCGTATCGGCGGCACGCGTCGTGTTCTCGACGCTCCATGCGGGCGGCAAGTTCGACAACACTGTCTACAAGACGAGCGGCGGGCTCCATGGGGTCGGCTCCTCGGTCGTAAACGCGCTCTCGGAGTACATGGACGTCGAGATCA
>JAJQIQ010000151.1 GCA_021199135.1 Clostridiales bacterium
AGACTCGTGCGTCCCGCTCTCGACTATCTGCCCGTGGTCCATGACGACGATGACGTCGGAGTCGCGGATGGTCGACAGGCGGTGCGCGATCACGATGCTCGTGCGGTCCTTCATGATGCGCTGCATCGCGCTCTGTATGGCCTTCTCCGTCCGCGTGTCGACGTTCGAGGTCGCCTCATCGAAGATGAGGATTTTCGGGTTCGCGACGAAAGTCCTCGCGATCGTGAGCAGCTGCCTCTGCCCTTGGCTGATGTTCTCGCCCGCGCCCACAAGCACGGTGTCGTACCCCTCCGGCAGATGCTCTATCATGTGCTTGCATCGGCTGAGCGACGCCGCCTCCTCTATCTCCTCCTGCGTCGCGTTCTCGTTCGCGTAGGTGAGGTTGTTTCTCACGGTGTCTGTAAACAGCGACGCGTCCTGGAGCACGATCGCGATCTGGTGCCGCAGGCTGTCACGGGCGACGGTGCTTATGTCCTGCCCGTTTATGAGTATCTGCCCGCCGTCGATGTCGTAGAAGCGCATGAGCAGGTTCACCATCGTGGTCTTGCCGCTGCCGGTCGCGCCGACCAGCGCGATCTTCTTGCCCGCCGGAACCGTGAGGCTGAAATCTTTTATCGTCGGATTGCCTTTTTCGTATGCGAAATTCACGTTCCTAAACTCGACGGTCGCCTGCTCGCCGGACTTCAGCTCGTCGCCGGAGAAATCCTCGTTCTCCTCGTCCATGACGGCGAAGACCCTCTCCGCCCCGGCAATCGCGGTCTGCATCTGCCCGTAAATGTTTGCGAGGTTGTTTATCGGCCGCGAGAACTCCTTCGCGTAGACGATGAACGCGGAGATTACGCCGACAGAGATGAGCCCGCGCAGCGAGAAAAACCCGCCGAACGCCGCGATTATGACGAAGCCGATGTTCCCTACGCAGTTCATTATCGGGCCCATGATCCCGCTGAACGCGTCTGTCCGCACTCCCGCCTTCGTCAGCGAGTCCGCGGTCTCCCTGAAATCGTCCATCGTGATCTGCTGGCGGTTGTAGGCGACGACGGTCTGGTAGCCCGCGACCATCTCCTCGACCGTGCCGTTGAGCTGTCCTAAAAGCCTCTGCCTCTCGCGCGAATATTTCCGCACGATGGAGGACAATATTCTCGTCGCGAGCAGCGTGAGTATCACCGTGATGAAGCTGAGCAATGCGAGTTGCCAGCAGTACCAGAGCATTATTATCACGGTGCCGATTATCGTGAGCACTCCCGAGAAAAGGCTCGGCAGCGACGACGACACGACGTTTGAGATGTTTTCGATGTCGTTGGTCATGCGGCTCATCACGTCGCCGTGCGAGTGCGTGTCCATGTAGCGGACCGGGAGGTTTACGAGCTTTTCAAACAGCTCCTCCCTCATCTTCTTTACGATCCGCTGGCTGAGCCTCGCGGATATTATCCCCTGCCCGAGCTGACTCAGCGCATAGCAGAGATACAGCACAATCATCCCACCGAGCACTGCCCAGAACCGTCCGGTCTCCTCCCCCGCGATTATGTCGATCGCCGTGCTCTGGAGGCTCGGCGCAAAGACCGCGCAGAGCGTCCCGAAAATCACGACGATGAGCATCGCAATGACCATGCCTTTTTCTTTCGCGAAATATCCGACGATCCGCACCAGGGTCGCGCCGAAGTTTTCAGCATGCTCGACCTCCGCGAACCGATCGTGGTGCCTGTTCATCTGCGGGACGACGGCGGTCGCCTGCACCCTTTCATTGTTAGGCATACGCTTCCTCCTCCTTCCCGAGCTGCGAATAATAAATTTCCTGATATGAGGGGCAGTTTTTCATGAGCTCACTGTGGCTTCCCACAGCGACGATGTGCCCGTCCTCGAGCACCATTATCCTGTCCGCGTTCCTGACCGAGGCTATCCTCTGCGCCACGATGATCTTCGTCGTATCCGGCAGCGCATCGTGGAGCGCGGAGTAAAAATTCGCCTCGGTCTTTAAGTCGAGTGCGCTCGTCGAGTCGTCAAAGATCAAGATCTCAGGTGCCTTGAGGACCGCCCGCGCGATCGAGATCCTCTGCTTCTGCCCTCCCGAGAGGCTCATGCCGCGCTCCGCGACGAATGTCTGGTAGCCGTCAGGCGTGGATTGGATGAAGTCGTCCGCCTGCGCGATCTTTGCCGCCACCTCCACCGCCGCGTCGTCGGCCTGGGGATTTCCCCACCTGATGTTGTCGGCGATGCTCGCGGAGAAGAGCTCGCTCTTCTGCAGGACTATGCCGACCTTCTGCCGCAGCGCTATCTCGTCGTAGTCGCAGACATCCACGCCGTCGACTAGGACCTGCCCCGCCGTCGCGTCGTAAAACCTCGGGATGAGGCGCACGAGCGAGGTCTTACCGCAGCCGGTCGTCCCCATTATCGCGACGGTCTCGCCCCTGTTTATCTTAAAGTCGACGTGCTCGAGCACGGTCTGCGTCCCGCCCGGGTATTTAAACCCGACGTCCCTAAATTCCACGCAGCCCTTCTCGTCGGTCTCTCCCGAAAAAGTCCCGTTCTTTTGCTCGGGCTCGGTGCCGAGGATTTCCTTTACGCGCTTCCACGACGCGGTGCCCCTCGATATGCTCTGGAATAGCATCGTCGAGTTCATGATGCTGTTGAGAAGCTGGGTCGTGTACGTGATAGCCGCCATGATGATTCCAGGGGTGATGATCCCGTAGCTTATGCGGAAATGCCCGATCACGAGGATTCCCGCGACGACCAGGTACATGAGCGCCGTGACCGTCGGGTTCATCAGCGCAAATATCAGCAGGACGCGCAGCTGCGTGTCCGTCAGCTCCGAATTTACCTTGCCGAACCTCGCCCTCTCGTAGACTTCCCTCACGCACGCCTTGATGACGCGGATTCCCGAGACGTCCTCCTGCATTATCGAGTTCACCGCGTCGAGCTTCGACTGCAGCACGGTAAACATCGGGTTCCCTCGATACAGGCAGTAGCCCATTATCGCGATGACGAACGGGAACGCGACGAGCGCCGTAAGCCCGAACGTGAGGTTCAGCCTAAACAGGAAAAAGAGGCTCCCGAACATCGTAAGCCCGGTCCTTATCAGCCCGCGGATGAACATCCCGATGTAGTTCTGGATCTGGGTGATGTCGTTCGTGACGCGCGTCACAAGCGTCCCCGCGCCGTACTTGTCCGACTGCGAGAACGAGAATTTCATTATCTTCGAGAATGCGTCCTTTCGCATCTCGTTGCCCATGTTCTGCGTCGAGTAGTGGACGAAGACGTTGTTCATCGAGCCGCAGAAACCGCCGAAGAGCACGAGAAGTATCATCCTGATCCCGAGCACGAGAATCAGGTGCATATTCCCGACCCCGCCGTTTGTGGTCCCGAGCACGCCCTCGTCGACGACCCGGCTCATTATGCTCGGCTGCAGCAGGTCCATCGAGACCTCGCCGACCATGAAACATCCCGCGATGACCGCGAAAAAAAGATACTGCTTTATGTATTTCCACATGAAATTTATTCCTCCTCTGCCACATATTTTTGAAGCAGATTTAATGTCAGTCGCTTTATTTTTCGACGAAAAGTAAGGTTGTGCAAACAGCTGTTCCGTGTGCCCGTTTGCGATGTTTTATTCGTCTCACGTTTCACATTGAATAACGTTTTTCCCAGTCCCTGTACAGTTTATCTGCCAGTGCGATCATCTGCCTTTTTTCCTCGGCGGTCAGGCAGCTAAACATCTCCGCGTGCCTCTTTATCCTCGCCTCCGAAGCTGCGCGCGCCTGCGCCTCGCCCTCAGCGGTGAGCGATATGTCCGCCGTCCTGCGGTCCGCCTTGTCGCAGGTTCGCTCTATGAGCCCGCCACGCTCGAGTTTCGAGAGGACCTCGCTCGCTGACCCAGGACGCACCCCTATCCGCCTCGTCAGGTCGCTCTGCGTGATCGCGCCCGACTCAAGGAGCGTGATGAGCACGTTTTTCTGGCTGCCGCGCCCCTCGTAGAGCATGCGGATGATGTCGCCGATGTCCCGCAGCAGGAACAGAAGCTCAATGTTGTCGCCAGTCTCTATTTTTTTCATAGGAAATGGCCCCTCCGTGGGCAGATATCGCGGATGCCGTCAGGGCAGGAACACGCCGCCTCCGGCATCCTCAGTTCTCACAAGTTGGGATTTTACTACGAGGGGAGGGGTTTGT
>JAJQIQ010000242.1 GCA_021199135.1 Clostridiales bacterium
CAAGATGATAGACATCAGCCCGCCGGAGGCGGACCTCGTCGACCTCACGGAGAATGTCGATGAGTCCGCGATAGACGAGTTCCTCTCCGGCAAGTTTGTAAAAATTGCGTTCCGCATGGAGATCGGAGACCTCGTGGACAGCGAGATCATGCAGCTGTACCCGATCTCGTTCGCCAAGGAGATGTGCGCGGGCGTGAGGGAGACGATGCAGAACGACACGAACAGCGTCAAGGAGACGCCGAAGCCAGAACCGGCTCCGGCCCCGGCGCAGCAGGCCGCAGCGCAGACCACTGCCGCACAGCAGCAGACGGCGGCACAGCAGCCGATGATGGATATGCAGATGCAGATGGGAGGACAGCAGATTATGAGTCAGCCAATGCCACAGCCGATGCCACAGGCTGCGCCTATGATGGGACAGCCGATGATGGCTTCACAGGTGTACGGGCAGCCGATGAACGTCCAGCCAGCGCAGTTCACCGCGTTCTCGGGTGCGCCGGTCGGAGGCTATCAGCCTGAAAACATTGATTTGATCATGGACGTCCCGCTCGAGGTCACGGTCGAGCTCGGGCGCACGAGCAAGTCCATTTCCGACATATTGGATTTCGGACCGGGCAAGATAATAGAGCTCAACAGGATAGCGGGCGAGCCGATCGACGTGCTCGTGAACGGCAAGCATGTCGCGCGCGGCGAGGTTGTGGTCATCGAGGAGAACTTCGGCGTCCGCATCACCGAGATCGTAAACAACGTGAGGCTCGTGCAGCCGCAGCCGCAGTAGTAGGGAGTGGGTATGAGTATTTTGGCGGAGACCGCCTTAAAGAGCTTCATACAGCTTGTCGGAGTGCTGATCGTTTTCGTATTCGTGCTGGTGCTCTGCTACCTCGTGACGCGCTGGCTCGGCGGCGCACAGAAGGGCAAGTATTCCGGGCGGAACCTGCGCATCATAGAGAGCATTAGCCTAGGGAACAACAAGACGGTCTGCTTGCTTGAGGCCGGGAAGAAATACCTGGTGGTCGCATCCGGCAAGGAGGAGGTCCGCATACTCGCGGAGCTCGACCGGGAAGACCTCAAGGATTTCTCGTTCGACGAGGAGAAGGACGGCATGCTCTCGAAGGAGAGCTTTGCCGCGATCCTCAACAAGCTTAAGGACAAGATGCCCGGGAAAACGGAGTGACATGAGCAAGAAGAAGAGGATTTATTGCGCAGCGAGCTTCCTGTTTGGCTGCGCAATCATCATTTTGACAATTTCACTTTGCGTCATTGCCCCGACGACCGAGGCCTATGCGACGACCTACGAGGATGAGCTCCCCACGGGCGACGACATAGACGATTTGACCGACAACACCGAGGTCGCGGACTACAATGACAACGTGAACAACGGCCTTACGATCACTTGGAACAACGATGGCGGCAGCATCTCGACCCCGGTTCAGATGCTCTTGGTACTTACGATTCTTTCGCTCTGCCCGTCGATTCTCATCATGATGACCTCGTTCACGAGGATAATCATCGTATTGCATTTCGTGCGGACGGCGATGGGCGTGCAGACGGTGCCGCCGAACCAGATCATCGTGGGGCTCGCGCTGTTTCTGACGTTCTTTATCATGTGGCCGACGTTCCAGTCGATATACACGGACGCCTACGTCCCGCTCGACAACGGCGAGATCACGTTGACGGAGTTCGTGGAGCTCGCGGAGGAGCCGATCAGGGAGTTCATGATAGAGGACTCGAAGATCCAGGTCAAGGACATAAACGTCTTCGCGGAGATGTCAGGCGAGACATACACGACGACCGAGGAGCTGTACAACGTGCCATTCACGACGCTCGTGCCGGCGTTCATATTGAGCGAGCTCCGCAAGGCGTTCATCATGGGATTCTTGATTTATATCCCGTTCATCGTCATCGACATGGTCGTGGCCTCGGTCCTCATGTCGATGGGCATGATGATGCTCCCGCCGACGACGATATCCTTGCCGTTCAAGGTGCTCCTGTTCGTGCTCGCGGACGGGTGGAACCTTGTGATAGGCGGGTTGATACAGACATTCTACTGAAAGTTTAATCGTAAATTAACTTTTGACTTTGTTTTTGGCAGGGAGGTGGCCATATGATTTCACAGGCGACAGTGCTCGACATCATGAGGGATGCTATTTACACGGTGCTCATCACGGCAGCTCCGCTCCTTCTTGTATCGCTGGCGATAGGACTTATCGTGAGCATATTCCAGACGGTGACGTCCATCCAGGAGCAGACGCTGACGTTCGTCCCGAAGATTGTCGGGGTTTTCGTCATGATGATGCTCGTGGGCTCTTGGATGCTCAACAACATGAGCTCGCTAATGACGGAGCTTTGGTCGAATTTCAGCTACTACATGAGCCTAGGATGAGAGAGTAGGGGATGGCGACTTATGCTTTCACGCTGAACAATTTTGAATATTTCCTACTTATTCTGGTGAGGGTGTCGGCGTTCGTCTACATCGCCCCCTTTTTCGGGCAGTCGGGCATACCGAACCAGACTAAGATAGGCTTTGCCGCCTTCATCTCGATGATCCTCTACAGCGTGGTTGACCGCCCAGAACTGAATTATGCGAGCGCGGTGGGCTATGCGCTCGTCGTGCTCTCGGAGGGGATTACAGGTTTGCTGATTGGGCTGGCTTCCAATATCTGTAATTCCATTGTTGTTTTCGCAGGGCATATCATCGACATGGACATAGGCCTTTCGATGGCGAACGAGTTCAACCAGGACATGGGCACCGAGGTCTCCATGACCGGCAACCTCTACTACTACGGGGTGCTGATGCTCCTCATCGCGACGAACCTGCACACATACCTGATACAGACGCTCTCGGACTCGTTTTCGCTGATACCGATAGGCGGCGCTAACTTCAACATGGACAGCCTGCTGTCGGCGATGATGACCTACATGGCCGACCTGATGATAATAGGCTTTCGGATTTTCCTGCCGTTCTTCGCGTGCATAATGATTTTGAACTGCGTCCTCGGCGTGATGGCCAAGGTCGCGCCGCAGATGAACATGTTCGCGGTCGGCATGCAGCTCAAGGTGCTGACGGGGTTTATCGTGATGGTTCTCGTGGCTTTTATGCTCTCGAGCGTCTCGAGCATGATATTTGATGAGATAAAGAAGCTGGTGAATCTTTTTGTACAGGGAATGTCCTAGGAGGGGAATGGAATATAGCTTGCCGCTTCATTACCACGGGAAGCACGCCCCATGCAAATCCGCTTCGCGGAGGGGCGTGCGTAGGCAATGCAATGCCAATGATAGATCATTGCCATTGCATTACCAGTTACAATTGTTTGCGCCGGAAGGGGAGGGCGGCGAGAAGACCGAGCCCGCGACGGAGAAGAAGCTCAAGGACGCCCGCAAGGAGGGCAAGGTCGCAAAGAGCAGGGAGCTGAACTCGGCGTTTGAGCTTGTGGTGCTGTTCCTCTGCCTGAGGATATTCATGAGTTTCATGTACAACAATTTCCTCTCGGTCTTCGACTCGGTGTACGGCACGATGGGAGATTTCGTCCTGATGAACGAGGGAAGCCTTTCGACCCGGTCGTTCGGCTCGCTGGGGATGTTCGTACTGGCAAGGGTGGCGCTCATAGTGCTCCCGTTCTTCCTTTTGGGCTTTGCGGTGACGTTCCTCGTCTGCGTCATCCAGGTGGGGTGGCAGATTTCGGGGAAGCCGCTTCAGCCGAAAGGGTCGAAGTTCAACCCGGTAAACGGCTTCAAGAGGATATTCTCGAAGGACACATTGTTTGAGCTCGTGAAGTCGATCGCGAAGGTCGCCATCGTCATCCTGGTGGCCTACCTCTCGATAAGGAACGACGCGAACAAGCTTTTCTTCCTCTACGAGATCACGATACAGCAGGCGGTCGTCCTGGTCGGGACGATAATATTAAATGCAGGTTTGGCAATCGCCGTCGTCTACATAATCATCGGCTTCGCGGATTACGCTTACCAGAGGTGGAAGTTCAGGGATGACATGAAGATGACGAAGCAGGAGGTCAAGGACGAGTACAAGAACACCGAGGGAGACCCGCAGGTCAAAAACCGGCAGCGGCGCAAGATGCAGGAAGTCTCCCAGCAGAGGATGATGCAGAGCGTCCCGCAGGCGGACGTCGTCATCACGAACCCGACCCACTTGGCGGTGGCGCTGCAGTACGACCCGGAGGTCGCGGGGAGCGCCCCGAGGGTCATCGCGAAGGGCGAGGACTACGTCGCGCAGAGGATCAAGGAGGTCGCCAGAGAAAATGGCATAAAGATCGTCGAGGACAAGCCTTTGGCGAGGATGCTTTACACGAACGTCGACCTGGGCGCGGAGATCCCGCCGGAACTCTACCAGGCGGTCGCGGAGATACTGGCAGTGATTTTTAAAGAGAGGCAACGCTAGGACTGCTGAAGCTTAAAGGCAAATGTTAAATTAAGATTTAAGCTTTACTTTTTGAGATAAATATTAAATCAGGAATTAACTTTTATTATTGATATAGAAAATTGCGAAGGGAAGGAGGTTGTGAGCTTGAAGAGCATTATAAAAGGCACGGATCTTGGCGTCGCGGCATACCTGCTGGCGGCTGTCGTGTTCTTCATAATCCCTATTCCGTCATTGCTCCTGGATGTCATGCTCGCGATCAACATCTCGATTGCGCTGATCATCCTGTTCAACGTGCTGTTCATACAGGAAGTGCTCGACATGTCGTTCTTCCCGACGCTGCTTCTGTTCACGACCATATTCAGGATTTCACTCAACGTATCCTCGACGAGGCTCATCCTCCTCACCGGGGAGCCCGGAAACGTCGTCACGACGTTCGGCACGTTCGTCGGCGGCAACAACATGATCGTCGGCGCGATCGTGTTCATCGTCCTCGTGCTGATTCAGTTCATAGTCATCAACAGAGGTTCCGAGCGCGTTTCCGAGGTAACCGCGAGGTTCACCCTCGACGCGATGCCCGGCAAGCAGATGGCGATAGACGCCGACCTGAACACCGGCGCGATCACCGACGTCGAGGCCAAGGCGAGGCGCGAGAAGATTCAGAAGGAGGCGAGCTTCTTCGGCTCCATGGATGGTGCCACGAAGTACGTCAAAGGAGACGCGATCGCCGGCCTCATCATCACGGTCATAAACCTCGCTGGCGGGACGATCATGGGCGTCATGTACCTCGGAATGAGCGCCATGGACGCGCTCCAGCACTACGCCCTGCTCACCATTGGTGACGGCCTCGTGTCGCAGATCCCGTCGCTTCTGATTTCGCTTTCAACAGGTATTTTAGTCACGAAGGAATCCGCGGACGCGGACTTCTCGGGTATGCTGGTGAAGCAGCTCTTCGGCGTGCCGAAGGTGCTCTACATCGTCGGGGCGGTCGTAGTGCTGCTCGGAATCCTTACCCCGCTCAATCCGGTGATCTTCATCCTCTTGGGCGCGGTGTTCCTCATCGTGGGCTATCAGATGCAGAGGTCGCTCGGCGTCGAGCACATAGAGGAAGAAGTCCAACAGCAGGAGACCGAGGCGGAGGAGATCCGAAAGCCGGAGAATGTCGTCTCCCTGCTGCAGGTTGACCCGATAGAGCTTGAATTTGGATATGGAATCATACCGCTCGCGGACGTGAACCAGGGCGGAGACCTTTTAGACCGCGTCGTCATGATTAGGCGGCAGGTCGCATTGGAGCTCGGCACCGTCGTGCCGATCATCCGACTGAGGGATAACATCCAGCTGAACCCGAACCAGTATATAATTAAGATTAAAGGCATACAGGTCACCGAGGGCGAGATCCTCTTCGACCACTACATGGCGATGAACCCTGGCTACGTCGAGGAGGAGATATCCGGAATCCCGACGTTCGAGCCGTCGTTCCACCTGCCCGCGATCTGGATCACCGAGGCGCAGCGCGAGAGGGCTGAGAGCCTTGGATACACGGTTGTGGACGCGCCGTCCATCATCGCGACCCACCTGACCGAGGTCATCAGGGCGCACATCGCGGAGCTTCTGACGCGCCAGGATGTCCAGAACCTTGTCGACAACTTAAAGGAGTCAAACCCGGTTCTCGTCGAGGAGCTCACGCCAAAGCTCCTTGGCCTTGGCGAGATCCAGAAGGTGCTGCAGAACCTCTTAAACGAGGGCATCTCTATCCGAGATTTGCTCACGATTTTTGAGACGCTCGCGGATCACGCGCAGACCACGAGGGACACCGACGTGCTGACCGAGTATGTGCGCCAGAGCCTGAAGCGTGCGATATCGAACCAGCTCTTCCCGGCGAACGAGACGACGAGCGTCATCACGGTCGACCCGAAGGTCGAGCAGGAGATCATGTCATCTGTCAAGCAGACCGAGCAGGGCGCGTACCTCACGCTCGACCCGGACAAGACGAAGGCCATCATGGGCTCGCTCGAGACCGAGACGCAGAAGCTCGAGAGCATCGGCAAGCCCGCGATCGTCGTGACGTCCCCGATCGTGAGGATGTACTTCAAGAAGCTCACCGAGGACTACTTCAAGGACCTCACCGTGGTCTCCTACAACGAGGTCGAGTCCGACGTGGAGCTGCAGTCCGTCGGGATGGTGACCGCGTAAAGTATCTCTGCTGAAAAATATAGTGTAAAATTTTAGAAAGTGTGTTATAGTATAGCTATATTTTTCGCAGGGGAGAATAAGCATAATGACTATAAATAAGTTTCAGGGCAAGACAGAGGATGAGGCCATAAATCGGGCCAAGCTTGAATTCGGGGACGATGCCGTGATAATGAACGTCCGTGAACTGAAGGCGAAAGGTCCGCTCGCCTTCCTGAAGAACCCGACTTTTGAGGTGACGGCTGCGGTGCGCGAGCGCGAGACGAACTTCGCGCCACGGCTGCAGAAGGCACAGCAGCAGCCCACAGTTTTCGACTACAAGGCGGACGAGACGCTCGACGTCTCGAAGCTTGAAGAGGAGGGCTATGCCCCGCAGAGGCGGAAGATCCCGCCGGTGCAGAGGGTGACCCCGATAGATACGCCCGATCCCGAGGAGAAGGAGACGGAGGCCGTTCCGGCGCAGAAGCAGGTGAGGTACACCTTAGCCGAAAAGGAAGACAGGCAGGACGACATATCAGAGCGCATAGACGAAAAGCTAGCGGAGCAGAAGGCCGAGAAGAAGCCGCAGACCTCCGAGTCGCTGAACTTTGTCAGGGCGCTGTACACCACGCTCCTCAAGAACGAGGTAAATGAGAGATATATAAACATGGTGATGGAGGAGGCGGAGCGCTACATCCGCCCGGGCAACAACCTCGACCTCATCCTCTCGAACGTCTACCAGAAGCTGATATTGCAGTTCGGGCAGCCGCACACGATCGAGGTGGGGACGGAGAGGCCGAAGGTGGTGTTCTTCATAGGCCCCACGGGCGTGGGCAAGACGACGACGATCGCGAAGATCGCCTCCAAGTACAAGATGGAGTACGGAAAGAAGGTCGCCTTCGTGACCGCGGACACATACCGCATAGCCGCGCCGGAGCAGCTGCAGGTCTACGCGAACATCATCGAGGCCCCGATGGAGATCGTCTACTCGGCCCAGGAGATGAACGAAAAGCTCTCCGACTTTGCGGGGTATGACCTCATATTCGTGGACACGGCGGGATTTTCGCACCGCAACATCAGCCAGCGCAACGACGTCAAGGAACTGATAAACGGGCTCGACGAGAAGGTCCCGAGGGAGATATACCTCGTCCTGAGCGCGACGACGAAATACAACGACCTGCTCGAGATCGTGGACGTCTACCGCGACATCGCGGACTACAAGCTGATATTCACGAAGCTCGACGAGACGACGACATACGGCAACATGTTAAACGTCAGGCTTTACTCGCAGGCAGATTTGTCATATGTCACGACGGGGCAGAACGTCCCCGACGACATAGAGGTTTTCGACACTCAGAAGATCGTAAAGAGGCTCCTGGGAGGGCATAAATGATGGACCAGGCACAGCAGCTCCGCAATGCCGTAAGAAAGCAAAACAGAACCGCTGGCAGCAGTGCTCGCGTGGTGACCGTCACGAGCGGCAAGGGAGGCGTCGGCAAGTCGAATTTCGCCGTGAACCTCGCGGTCCAGCTGAGCAGGCTGGGAAAGCGCGTCATCATCTTCGACGCGGACTTCGGCCTGGCAAACGTGGAGGTCATGTTCGGCGCGATCCCGCAGTTCAATCTCTCGGACTTCATCTACAACGGCAAGTCCATCAGGGATATAATCACGCCCGGCCCCATGGGCATAGGCTTCATCTCGGGAGGGTCGGGTATAATGGGGCTCAACAACCTCTACCACGAGCAGATAGAGTACCTTGTGCGCGCCGTCGGCACGCTGAACGACATGGCGGACTTCATCATCATAGACACCGGCGCGGGCATATCCGACCAGGTCATCGAGTTCGTCATAGCAAGCCCGGAGGTGATGCTCATCTCCACGCCGGAGCCGAGCTCCCTGGCAGATGCGTACTCGCTGCTTAAGACTTTATACCGGAACCCGAATTTTTCCGATGAGGCCACGACTGTGTATGTCGTCTCGAACCGGGTGTCGTCATCCGATGAGGGACAGGCGGTTTACGATAAGCTGAGCTCCGTCGTCACGCAGTTTCTCCATGGACGCCTCAGCTACCTGGGGATGATACCGCAGGACGCGGCGGTGGAGAGGGCGGTGCGCCAGCAGCAGCCGGTCTCGATCGCAGACCCGGGTTCCAGGGCGGCACGGGCATTTGAGGCCGTGACGGGGAACCTCATGAACGGGACCCACGATGAGGTACAGATTCGCTGGGGGATTTCCCAGATGTTTTCGAATTTCCTTAACAAGCACAATAAATAGGAGGATGGGGACATGAGTCTTTCCGACATGTTCGTTCCGGGCGATAAAATAGACATTAAGCTCCTGCACCAGAGGAACAAGGAGGAGAACGGCGGCCCCGTGGCCCCGGTCTACCAGAGCAGCATATGCGACTATACCTCCGCCACGGTGATGGAGATCTCTATGCCGACCCGCGAGGGGAGGATGGTTCTCTTTCAGGACAAGGCGGAGTGCAGCCTCGTATTCTACACCCAGCAGGGCATGTACGAGTGTCAGGGAGTCGTGACCGGCAGGCGGAAGGAGGGCGGGCTCTATTTCCTCGGGATGAAGATCACGTCGAGGCCGCTCAAGTTCCAGAGGCGGGAGTTCTTCAGGGTGGACTACCTCAAGGACATGCAGTACTACAAGATAACGAATGAGGTCGCGGAGCTCGAGACCACGGAAGAGCTCTTCATGGAGATTCAGGACTTCGACTACATCGGCATGGCGAAACCCGCGACCATCCGTGACATAAGCGGCGGCGGAGTGAGGTTTGCGACGGGGGAGGCGCTCGAACAGGGGAGCTTCGTGCTCGCCTGCATGAGGCTTACCGGCACCACGATGGACGACTTCTTCTATCTCGTGTGCCAGGTCATAGCCTGTTTCCAGAATCCTGCGGACGAGGACATGTACATAGTCCGCTCTAAGTTCATCTTCAAAGACTTGAAGGACAGGGAGAAGATAGTGAAGTTCGTCTTTGAGGAGGAGCGCAAGGCGCGCAGGAGAGAGCTGGGGGATTCCGTATGAAAAAAAATATTCTCGTTGTCGATGACTCTGCACTCATGAGGAGGGTTATCTGTGATATAATCAATTCAGACAATAATTTTGAGGCGAAGGATTTCTGCAGGGACGGGCTTGAGGCTTACGAGAAGCTGAAGACGACGACATACGACGGCGTGGTTTTGGATGTGAACATGCCGCGCATGGACGGTTTGCAATTGCTCGAACAGCTTCAGAAGGACGGCATCAAGGCCACGGTCATCATGGTGAGCACCCTGACGACCGAGGATGCGGACGTCACGATGCGCGCGATGGAGCGCGGGGCGATCGACTTTGTCACGAAGCCCGGCAACATCATCGAGGCCAAGGGCGAGGCGTTCCGCAAAAACCTCCTCAGTGTGCTCAGCGCGGTCTACGAGACGAAGAGCTTCCTGCGCACGAGGACACCTGCTGCGGCCAAGCCGACGACGGTGCGGCACACGTCCACCGGGAGAAACAAGATCGTCGCACTCGCGTGCTCGACGGGCGGGCCGAAGGCCCTGCAGAGCGTGATACCGCTCCTCCCGAAAGGCCTCAACGCGCCGGTGGTGCTCGTCCAGCACATGCCGGTCGGCTTCACGAAGTCGATGGCGGACAGGCTCGACGAGATCAGCGAGATCGCGGTCAAGGAGGCAGAGGAAGGCGACAAGCTTGAGAAAGGGCATGTCTACGTCGCCCCCGGCGGGAAGCACCTAGAGGTCGCGAAATGCCCTGACGGCACCCACAAGATCGTCCTGAACGACATGCCGCCGATCGGGGGGCTGAAGCCCTGCGCGAACATCATGTACGATTCCCTGCGCGATTGCGGATACGACGAAATCGTGTGCGTGGTGCTCACGGGAATGGGGCAGGACGGCACGAAGGGAATCCTATCGCTTGAAAAGAAAAAGCCCATATACGTCATCTCGCAGGACGCGGACACGTGCATCGTCTACGGCATGCCGCGCGCGATTGCAGATGCGGGCGTTGTGGACGAAGTTGTTCCTCTAAATGACGTTGCGAAAACTATCACCAAGAATGTGGGGGTAAAGTGACATGGATGTAAGCCAGTATCTTGAAATTTTCATCGACGAGAGCGCGGAGCATATCCAGACGCTCAGCGACTGTATCATGACGCTCGAGAAGGAGCCCGACTCTGAGGACACGATAAACGAGGTGTTCCGCGCGGCGCACTCCCTCAAGGGAATGGCCGGGACGATGGGCTTCAAGCGCATGCAGCACCTGACGCACGACATGGAGAACGTTTTCCAGGAGGTCAGGAGCGGCAAGCTCGCTGTGGACAGCTCGATGATCGACCTGCTGTTCAAGTGCCTCGACGCGATCGACGGCTACCTCGAGAACATCAAGGCCAGCTCCGACGAGGGCACCGAGGACAACGAGGCGATCATAAAGGAACTGAACGACTTCATCGCCCAGGCGAACGGCGAGCAGCCGGCTCCTGCTGAGCCTGCGCCCGCAGAGGAAGCTCCAAAGGAGGAGCCGGCGTCCGAGGGCGACATAAGCACGAAATACAAGACCTTCGAGATCGACGACTCCGAGCGCAACAAATTGCTCGACGCCCAGAAAGAAGGCCAGCACATATACGGCATGACAATTTTGCTCCAGCAGGATTGCATGCTCAAGGCCGCGCGCGCGTTCCTCGTGTTCCGCGCGGTGGAGGAGCTCGGCCAGATCCTCGTGTACCGCCCGAGCTCACAGGACATAGAGGACGAGCACTTCGACCTAGACTTCAGCTTCTATGTCGCATCGACGGAGGAGATGGCAAAGGTCGAGAAGGCGGCGGCGAACGTCTCCGAGATCGACAAAGTATACATAGGGGAGCTGACGGACTTCTCAGTTCACGAGGCTGAACCCGAGAAGAAGGACGACACAGCGACAGCTTCTGCGAGCCCGGAGGCTGGGGCCGCCGCAGCCCCGGCTTCCGCCGGGGCTACTGGCGCGGCTGTAGCCGCGCCCGCCGCGCCGAAGGCGCCGGCGGCCCCGAAGCCCGCGGCGAAGGGCAATGCAGCAAAGAAGCCCGAGGGCAAGGCGGTCACGAGCCGTACGGTCCGCGTGGACATCGAGAAGCTCGACGCCCTGATGAACCAGGTCTCAGAGCTCATCATCGCAAAGAACAGCCTCGTCGCCATAGGCTCCACCGACGATGGCGGCTTCGACAGCCAGAACTTCCATGAACAGATTGAGTACCTCGAGCGCATCACGACGAGCCTGCACGAGTCCGTCATGAAGGTCAGGATGGTCCCGATCGAGAGCGTCGTCAGCAAGTTCCCGCGCATGATCCGCGACCTTTCGAGGACGCTCGACAAGAAGATGGAGCTGACCATGACCGGCGAGGACACCGAGCTCGACCGCACCGTCGTCGACCAGATCGGCGACCCGCTGCAGCACTTGCTTCGAAATTCCGCCGACCACGGCCTTGAGAACGCGGAGCTCCGCGCGCAGAGGGGCAAGCCCGAGGTAGGGCAGATTTTCCTCAACGCATACCAAGAAGGGAATAACGTAGTCATCCAGGTCGGCGACGACGGCAATGGAATCGACACCGAGGCCGTGAAGGGCAAGGCGGTAGAGCGCGGCCTCGTCACCCCGGAGCAGGCGGAGACGCTGACGAAGAAGGAGATCATAAGCTTCCTCTTCATGCCGAGCTTCTCCATGGCGAAGAAGATCACCGACATCTCAGGCCGCGGCGTAGGCCTGGACGTCGTAAAGAGCAATATCGAGCAATTGGGCGGCGACGTCGAGGTAAAGACCGCGCTCGGAGAGGGCACGACGTTCACGGTGCGCCTGCCGCTGACGCTCGCCATAATCCAGGCGCTGATGGTCGAGATCCGCGACGAGAAGTACGCGATCGCGCTAGGTTCGATTGCCAACATCGAGAGCATTCCGGTCACGGACATCAAGTACGTCCAGGCCAAGGAGGTCATCCACCTGCGCGGCTCGGTCATCCCGCTCATCCATCTCGACCAGATCCTAGACTGCCCGCCGCGTGAGGAGCAGCCGGAGGAGCTCATAGTCGTCATCGTCACGCGCGGCGACAGCCAGATTGGCCTGGTCGTTGACAACCTCATGGGACAGCAGGAGATCGTCATAAAGTCGCTCGGCAAATTCATAAACGGCAACAAGCTGATCAGCGGCGCGACCATCCTCGGCGATGGCGAGGTCGCGCTGATCCTTGACACGAACACACTGATGTGACGGGGGTAGATAATCATGGCAGATTACAGTTTAGAGACAACCGCAGAAAAAGAGACAAAGCAGTACATTGTAGTACAGATAGGCAACGAGAGGTACGGCATCGACATCGGCTACATCGACAACATCGTCCGCATGCAGAAGATCACGCGCGTCCCGAAAGCCCAGGTATATTTCCCGGGCATCATAAATCTCCGCGGCGAAGTCGTGCCGGTCATGAGCGTCCGCACGAAGATGGAGCTCGACCCTGACGTGTACACGAACGCTTCCCGCATCATCATCTTAAAGATCGAGGAGAAGGGGATGCTCGGAATCATCGTGGACGCGGTCTGCGAGGTCGTCACGCTCTCAAGGGAGGACGTCGAGCCGAACAACATCAGCTCGGCGCACGCGAAGGACAATTTCATCAATGGCATCGGCAAGAACGGGGAGCAGCTGATTTCCCTCTTGGACATCAATGCATTCATTGAAGACGACAATAAGTGATGAAACCGCAGTTTTTTGGAGGAATTTATGTCTGATTTTTCACTTGACAACGTAAACGAGATGTACATGGACATCCTGCGCGAGAT
>JAJQIQ010000074.1 GCA_021199135.1 Clostridiales bacterium
CCATACGCGGACGGCGCGCCGCGCACGATGGGCGGCGAGTTCTCCGACGCGTCGGAGGACATAGATTTCGAGTCGATGCGCGGCCAGATCACGGACATCATCGAGGACGCTGGCCTCACCGCAGACGACGCGGTCATGGCGGACAGCGAGTGGCTGATCTCCCAGCACATCCCGCTGACCGGCGACAACATCAAATATCTCGAGCAGTTGCGCGACCTGTCATACAGCTTAAAGGACGGCTCATACGACTGGGACGAGCTCATCGATTCCATGTCGAAGGCCATCTCCGGCGGGCACAGGCCGCAGGACGCATACATGATCACGGCTCGCAGGAAGCTCGAGGAGACGCGCCTTGCGATGACGACCGAGGCGAGCCGCTCGATGCTGAAGCAGGGCATCGAGATCGACACGAAGCCGCTCGAGGCGCTCGTCGAGAGCCTGAAGGCGCAGGAGCGGATGTACTACGGCGGGATGTTCGGGAATCGGGGGATCGGCGCGAACTACGGGAACCTTGAGGCGTTCTCGAGGGCGACCGAGGTCTTCGAGGACCTGAAAAAGCAGCCGGCGTGCGTGCTCGCGCAGTCGCACATGGACAACACCGTCGAGGAGATCTACGAGGCGGGCAGGCAGCTGCAGGCGGCGTTCGAGGAGGCCGACGAGAAGTACGAGGAGCTGCAGACCGCGCCGCGCGCCGACATGGGCGACGCGATCCAGAAAGCGTTCCGCAATGTCGACGACATCCTTACGGACCTCGACCTCGACACGACGGACGCAAACCGCAGGGCGGTGCGCATCTTGGCGTACAACCAGACCGCGCTCTCCGAGGAGAACATCGTTAAGGTCAAGGCGATGGACGAGGAGATGCAGCGGGCGTTCAAGAACATGACCCCGGCGGTGACGCTGGGCATGATAAGGAAGGGCATAAACCCGCTCGACCTCACCGTCGAGGAGCTGAACGACGCGGCGGAGCAGGTTCGCAGCGAGATCGGCCACGACGAGCAGGAGCGTTTCAGCAAATACCTCTACAAGCTCGAGCAGAACCACGAGATCACCGAGCAGGAGCGCGAGAGCTACATTGGCATCTACCGCCTGATCACGCAGGTCGAGAGGACGGACGGCGCGGCGATCGGGTCGCTGATGAACCAGGGCAGCCAGCTTACGATGAGAAACCTGCTGACCGCGATGCGCTCCACGAAGAAGGCCGGCACGATGGACTACAAGGTGGACGACAACTTCGAGGGCGCGGAGAGCACCGCAAAGGGGCCGCGCATCGACGAGCAGATCGAGGCGGGCTTCCAGCAGAATTGCATAAAGGACATTTTGGACAACATAACTCCCGCGAAGATCGCGAACCTCGCGGACACCTGGGAGGAGATGACGCCGGAGCAGCTCGCCGAGGCGCTGAAGAACATGGAGGCCGCGGAGGAGGAGCAGCAGGCGGAGACTGAGTACGCGAAGACCCAGCTCGCCGAGTACCGCGAGGTCCTGCAGAGCTCGAGCGACGTCTACGCATATCTCGAGCGCTACGACATATCAAACAGCATGGCGAACATCCTCGCCGCGTCGACGATGCTCCGCAAGCCGAACCAGATGATGGACAGGCTGTGGCGCGAGGACGGGCTCTCCGAGAGCTCGGCGGAGCTCATCTCGCAGATGAAGGAAAAGGTCATGGAGGAGCTCGGTGAGTCACTCAAAAACCCGGAGGAGCTCGCGGACGCGATGGAGGATCTCGCGGACGTCGCGGAGCACGTCATGGACACGATGATAGTCGAGGATCCGTCCGTGCGTCGGCTTGACGTGCGCGAGCTTCGGCAGATGGCGGCGCAGTTTACGATGTGCGGGCAGATGGCGCACGAGGAGTGCTACATGCTGCCGATCCAGACGGGCAACTCCGTCACCGGCGTGACGCTCAAGGTCGTCCGCGGCAAGGAGGAGAAAGGCCTCGTCGACATCCTCTTCGAGAGCCACCACATGGGCAAGGTCGCGGCGTCCTTCAAGGCGAGCGAGAACGGAATTTCCGGCATGATCGCCACGGACGACGAGGAGACGCGCAGGCTGCTCGCGGCAAACCTATACGACATCGGAGGCAGGATGCAGTCCGACCCGGAGAACCCCGAGGCGGTGGACCTCAAGGTGGCGCACGTGCCCGACCTCTCGCTCCAGCACTACGCGATGAGCAGCATCCGCCAGGAGGAGAAGATGAAGAACATGGGGCAGCTCGCCGAGGACCGCGACAACAAGGTCCAGACGACCCGCCTATACAGCATCGCCGAGGGCTTCATCCAGACGATCAAGCAGCTCATAGATTAGAGAGCATAAATTAGTTTAGTTGATATATTTTATAATCGTGTCCCACACCCCGCTGCTCTCGAAACCGAGCTTCCAGAACGACGCGCCCGCGAGGCTGTACTCGTCGAGGAGCTTGAGGCGCGCCTCGGCGGAGTCGGAATCCTCGAGCCAGACCTTGTAGATCACGCCGTCGACGCTGAACTCCGCGTAGTTCTGGCCCGCGCTCTCGATCCACTGCGTCTCGGCGCCGTTCTCGGAGATGAGGCTCTGCGCGGAGTCCATGCCGTAGACCTGCGAGCCGAGCGTGTAGAGGATGTTCGCGTCGGCGTCGGTGTTGTCGCCCGCCTCCGGGTCGGGCGTCAGCGACCACACCCGCGTGTAGAACGGCATCCCGAGGATGACCTGGCTCGCGGGGACCTCGGCGAGCGTGTCAATTACGCCCTGCTTCACCCAGTCAAGAGAAGCGACCGAGCCCTCCTCCTCGGAGCCCGCATAGTGCTCGTCGTAGCCCATGATTATGACGTAGTCCGCGTAGTTGGCCTGCTCGGCGCGGTCGTAGAACGCGGTGTAGGCGGTCGGGACGTAGTTGTCGACCGAGAGCACGATGCCGTTGTTGGCGCATTTTATGGAGAGCTCGCGGACGAACTCGATGTACGCGTCGCCGATCTCATCGGAGTTCAGCGCCTCGAAGTCGAGGTTGATGCCGTCGAGGTCGTACTGGATCGCCATCGATACGATCTGGTTCACGAGGTTCTGCCTGGTGGACGTGTGCGTCAGGACGTAGCTCGTGTCCACGCTGTCGTCCTCGAGGTTGCTGACCAATGCCCAGACCTCCACGTCCTGAGAGTGGCAGTAGCTCACGTAGTCGGAGCTCGCGAGGTTGGCGATGCCGCCCTCGTTGTCGTTTAGGTAGAACCACGTCGGCGAGATGACGTTGACGCCCTTCGTGCTCGCGAGCACGGATGAGACCTCGGAGTTCGCGTCGGTGTTCGTCACCTGGTGCCACGCCATGCAGATCTCAAAGTCCTTCGTGATGTGCGTAAACGTCTCGGGCTCGTAAGTGCTCTCGACGGCCTTGGTCGTCACTGCGGAGAGCTTGCCCGATTGGACGTAGCCGATCACGCCGTCGGCGGTCATCACGGTCGCCCACCCGCCGGACGAATTCCTGCCTTCCTCGGTGCCCTCCTCGCCCGATGCCGACAGGACCGTCACGACATCCTCCTTTGCCACGTCCGCAAGTATGTCTCCTTTTATGCTCTCCTCCGTGCGGACGCTAGTGTCTTTCTTCACGGTCGCGACGTCGCGGTCGCCCCATTCGCTTGTCATCACGATCCGATCCGGGTCGGTGTAATACTCATATGAAAAATCCGAGTACTGCATCACGAAGTCGAGGTCGACGTAGGCGGAGTCAGACGTCGCCTTGACGATGGGGCGGCCGTAGTCGACGGAGCTTTTCGTGACGTAGTATTTCGTGCTGTCCGCGTCCGCGGAGATGAGCTCGTTGCCCGTCGCGTAGAGCAGTATGTTTTCATTCTCGTCCCAGTAGAAGCGCGGGTTTATGGTGTCGTGCACGAACGAGTAGTCCACGTAGATGCTGCCGTCGATCACGCGCGCCTGCTCATCGATTATTTCATTATTCAATACGATCGCAGCCGAGTCAGAGTCGGTCAGCCCGAAGTACTCCGTCAGGTCCGCCCGCTCGGTGGACGGCGTGTACTTCTGCCTAAGCGCTATGCCCAGCGCGATTATGATTATGACCACGACGAGCGCGACGAGCACTATGGCCGGTATCAGG
>JAJQIQ010000146.1 GCA_021199135.1 Clostridiales bacterium
CGATGCGCCCGCAAGCGGGCACATTGCAGGGAATGCGAATGTATGTCGGATTTCGGGGCGCTAAGCGCCAGTGGCGCTTGTTCAGCGCGGACCGGAGCGGAGCGTAGATGCGTAGCACGGAGAAATCAGGAGGATCATTGAATTTTATGGTATATTTAGGTTGATTTAAGCCGGAAAATGAGATACAATCAAAAAGGCATTTTTCAAGTTTTACTTTATTTTATATACATGGAGGTCATGAGATGAGTGGTATCAATGAAGACCGTGCAATGCAGCGGATTGTCGGGCTTGTCGACGAGGGCAGCTTCATGGAGGTTGGCGCGCTCGTGACGGCCCGCAGCACAGATTTCAACATGGATGCTGCAAAGACTCCATCCGACGGCGTCATCACGGGCTACGGCCTGGTGGACGGCAACCTGGTATTCATATACAGCCAGGACGCCGCCGTCTTAAATGGCACCATCGGGGAGATGCACGCAAAAAAGATTTCTTCCCTGTACGACATGGCTATGAAGATGGGAGCGCCGATCGTAGGCATGCTCGACTGCGGCGGGATGCGCCTGCAGGAATCAGTTGACGCTCTGGACGGGTTCGGCAGCATCTACGCAAAGCTCGTCGAGGCGTCCGGGGTGATCCCGCAGATCTGCGGCGTGTTCGGCAACTGCGGCGGCGGGATGTCAGTCATCCCCGCGCTCTGCGATTTCGCCTTCGTCGAGGAGGAGAAGGGCAGGATGTTCGTGAACCCGCCCGATTCGATCGAGGGGAACCGCATCGAAAAGTGTGACACCGCGGCGGCGGCGTTCCAGTCAGAGAACAACGGCTGCATTGATTTCGTCGGAGGGGAGGGCGAGATCCTCGAGCAGATGAGGATGCTCATCGACATGCTCCCGTCCAACTGCGACGGCGACGTCTACACCGGCGAGTGCGACGACGACCTGAACCGCGTCTGCGAGGGAATGGCGCAGATGAAGGGAGACCCGAGGTATCTCATCTCGCAGATCTCCGACGAGGGCGTATTCTTCGAGACAAAGCGCGACTATTCAAAGGACATGGTGACCGGCCTGTTCAAGCTGAACGGCATGACCATCGGCGCGGTCGCAAACTGCTGCGAGCTGTATGATCTGGATGGCAACAAGACCGACACCCTTGAGAAGTCGCTCGGCGCGAAGGGCTGCACCAAGGCGGCTGATTTCGTGCGCTTCTGCGACGCGTTCTCAATCCCGGTTCTTTCAATCGTAAATTCAGTCGGCCTGCGCCACTGCATGTGCTCCGAGAAGAGCCTCTCAAAGGCGCTCGCCTCCATGGTTTCCGCGTTTGCGGGCGCGACGTGCGGCAAGGTCAGCCTCATCACCGGCGAGGCTTTCGGCAGCGCTTATGTCACGATGAACTCCAAGTCGATCGGCGCGGATTTCGTATACGCGTGGGATGGCGCGAAGGTCGGCATGATGGACTCTGGGCTCGCGGCAAAGATCATGTACCCGGACGCTGACGCAAAGGAGCTTGAGGCCAAGGCGGAGGCCTTCGACAAGCTCCAGTCATCAGTCGACGCGGCAGCGGCGCACGGATACATAGACCGCGTGATTGACCCGGCGGATTCGAGGAAATACCTCGTCGCCGCGTTCGAGATGCTCTACACGAAGGGCATCGGGGCACCGGACAAAAAGCACGGCACGAAGTAGGAAGGTGGGCATATGGAGAGAAAAATTAAAGGCAGATTTAAGATTTTGCCGCTCATAGCCCTGCTGCTCGTGGCGATGATGCTCGGCGCCTGCGGGACAGACGCGAAAGACGTCGACTACAACGGCTATTCCTACGACGACCTCGAGGGCCAGATGTATGACTATGTGAGCTCCGTCACGTCGCTCGCTTCTTTCTACGAGGACAATGACATCACCGAGGACACCATCACATCCGACGTGACATCAGGCCTTATGGATTCCTACGGGTTTACGCAGGAGGAGATCGACGCCGGGTTCAAATGGATGGAGATCGAGGAAGACCTCGGCGAGGCCCAGGTGATGGACATGAACACCTTCAAGGTCACGAAGAGCGGCAACACGCTCACGACCGACGTCGACATAGAGTTCGAGGAGCGTTCGGTCGACTTCCAGGTGGTCTACACCTACTACTCGATGGAGATGAGCGGCATCACGATCGAGGAGAACTACTCGCTCGGCGAGAGGATGCAGAAGGCCGCGCTGAACACGCTCATCTCAATAGTGATAGTGTTCGCAGTGCTCATCGTGATAAGCCTCATTATTTGGGCGTTCAAGATATTCCCGTACATCGAGCAGAAGCGCAAGGCCAAGGAGAAGCCGACCGAGAAGCAGCTGGCGGCAGCGGAGCTTGCGGCAAAGATTGCGGAGCCCATGCCGAATGCACAGCAGCCGGCGGACGATTTGGAGCTCGTCGCGGTCATATCGGCGGCTATCGCGGCTTCATCGGGCACGCCCACGGGCGACTTCGTGGTGCGCTCCATCAACAGAAGGTAAACAAAATTAATTCCAAATTTTATTTGCATAGAATATATTAGGAGGACATGAGTCATGAAGAATTACACGGTAACGGTCAATGGAAATGTTTACGACGTGACGGTGGAGGAGACCGGGAGCTCGTCAGGCGCGGCGGCGCCGCGCAGGGCAGCGGCAGCTCCGGCTGCGGCGCCTGCCGCTGCGGCTCCCGCGGCGGCACCGGCGGGCGCGGGCAGCGTGAAGATCGAGGCGGGCGCGGCCGGAAAGGTCATAAAGATCGAGAGCAAGGTCGGCGACGCGGTGAAGAAGGGCGATTCAGTCCTCGTGCTCGAGGTCATGAAGATGGAGACCCCGGTCGTCGCTCCGGCTGACGGCACGGTCGCGAGCATCGACGTCGCGGTCGGCGATTCAGTGGAGTCAGGCGCGCTGCTGGCAACCTTAAACTAGTCCAAGGAGGAGAGAACCGTGAGTTATGTAGGTGAGACTTTGACGAACCTCCTGCATCAGACAGCCTTCCTGAACCTGACATGGGGAAACTACGTCATGATAGTCGTGGCGCTGGTTTTTCTCTACCTGGCGATAGGAAGGGGCTTTGAGCCCTTGCTCCTCGTCCCGATCGCTTTCGGCATGCTCCTGGTAAACATTTACCCGGACATCATCGCAAGCCCCGAGCAGACGAGCAACGGCGTGGGCGGTTTGCTTTACTATTTTTACCAGCTGGATGAGTGGTCGATACTCCCGTCGCTGATATTCATGGGAGTCGGCGCGATGACGGATTTCGGCCCGCTGATCGCGAACCCGATAAGCTTCCTCATGGGCGCGGCGGCCCAGTTCGGCATATTCAGCGCATATTTCTTCGCAATTTTGCTCGGCTTCAACGACAAGGCGGCGGCCGCTGTCTCAATCATCGGCGGCGCGGACGGGCCTACGTCCATATTCCTTGCCGGCAAGTTGGGGCAGACGGGCCTGATGGGTCCAATCGCAGTGGCGGCGTACTCGTACATGGCGCTGGTTCCGATAATACAGCCGCCCATCATGAAGCTCCTGACGACCAAGAAGGAGCGGCAGATCAAGATGCAGAACCTGCGCAAGGTCAGCAAGCTCGAGAAGATCCTCTTCCCGATAATCGTCACGATCGTCGTATGTACGATTCTCCCGACGACGGCTCCGCTGGTCGGCATGCTGATGCTCGGCAACCTCTTCCGCGAGTGCGGCGTCGTCCGCCAGCTGCAGGATACGGCTGCCAACGCTCTTATGTACATCGTCGTTATCCTGCTGGGCACCTCGGTCGGCGCGTCTACGAGCGCGGAGGCGTTCCTGAACATGAGCACGATAAAGATCGTAATTCTCGGACTTATCGCGTTCATGATCGGCACGGCGGCGGGCGTCCTGTTCGGAAAGCTCTTGTGCGTGATCACGCACGGAAAGATAAATCCGCTGATTGGGTCGGCGGGCGTCTCGGCGGTGCCGATGGCTGCCCGCGTCTCACAGAAGGTCGGCGCTGACGAAGACCCGACGAACTTCCTGCTCATGCACGCGATGGGCCCGAACGTCGCCGGCGTCATAGGCACCGCGGTCGCCGCGGGCTGCTTCATGGCGATATTCGG
>JAJQIQ010000077.1 GCA_021199135.1 Clostridiales bacterium
CCACAAAAGCCAAGCAAAAAAAGCGTCGCACGAAACGCCAGGCGCAGAGGACGAGGATTATTGTCGCCATCGTGATAATCGCAGCCGTCATCATAGCGATAGTCATAGCGGCGCGTGTTGCCGCAAAGCGTCGCTCGGGAAACGGAAGCACGGCTGCCGCAGTCCAGCGGGAGAAATATATCGCCGACGAGCCCGAGCTCGACGTGGAGCTTCTGCCGATAAACCCGTACTCGCGTCCGGGAATCGCGCTCGAGGAGGTGAACGGCATCGTCATCCACTACACGGCGAACCCCGGGACGACCGCATTGCAGAACCGGAATTATTTCGCAAATCTCGCCGAGACGCAGGAGACGAGCGCGAGCAGCCATTTCATCGTAGGCCTCGGGGGCGAGATCGTGCAGTGCATACCGTGCAGTGAAATCGCCTATGCGAGCGGCGAGCGCAACAGCGACACCATCTCCATCGAGTGCTGCATCGAGGACGACACGGGGCGGTTCAACTCGAAGACCTACGACTCGCTCATAAAGCTCACTACTTGGCTGATGGGGCGCTATGAGCTAGACACAAGCGACGTGATCCGGCACTACGACGTGAGCGGGAAAAACTGCCCGAAATATTATGTCGAGAACCCGGGCGCGTGGACATTGTTCAAGTCGGATCTTGAGGATTACATAGAAAAATACGGGATATACAGGGAGGACGAATCTTGAGCCAGGTAAATGAGTCAGAAAAAATAATAGCTGACCTGCTCGACGGGCAGGATGTCAGGGAAAATTTAAGCGCCTTGCGCCAGTACCTGCGCGACGGAGGCAACGCCAAATTTGTCACAAACCAGGTGAAGAAAAATGAGGACACGTTTTTCGCATTTCTGGAGGACGAAGATCCCAAGGTGCGGAAAAATTCGGCGCTTTTGTTTGGAGACCTGAAGTACCAGAACGCCGCGGAGGCCTTGTATCTGTACTATGAGAGGGAGGAGACGCTCTTTGCCAGGAGCGCGTACCTAGATGCGCTCTCCCAGATGGACGCGCTCACATTTTTGCCGGACCTGCGCCAGCGCAGGGAGGACCTGCTTGCGGCGGATGTTCCCGCGGACGAGAAGAAGCACGTGCAGGAGGAACTCGAGGCGCTCTCGCAGATCCTCATCCGCTACGATGGGATCGAGACGCACGAGTTCGACTTGCACCAGAAGGACAACCTCGTGCTGCTTACGACAATACCATCGCAGCGCAAGTTCGTCTGCGACATGATAGACGGCGGGGTCATGCACCCGGTGGGCGTGCTCGCGCGCACAGACGATCTGCCCTCGCTGCTTCTGGTCCGCACATACCGCGAAATTTTATTCCCTCTCAGCGAGAAGACGGTCATCGACATCGACTCCGAGGAGCACGCGGCAAGGGTGGCGGAGCGGATGGTGAGGCTCTGCCGCAAATACCACGGCGAGGACGGGTGCTTTTATTTCAGGATAGACTGCCGCAGCAGGGAGGGCGAGGACGTGGGCGACTCCGTGCACAGGCTCGCGATAAGGCTTGCGCAGGAGTCGGGAGGGGCGCTGATAAACTCACCGGGCGACTACGAGGTGCAGCTGCGCCTCATTGAGACGAAACCTGGGAAATTCTTTCCGTGCCTGAACTTTAAGACGCTTGGGGACAACCGCTTTGCATACCGGAAGAAAGTGACCTCCGCGTCGATGAACCCGTCGACCGCCGCGCTCCTCGTGGAGCTGGCGCGGCCTTACCTAAAAGAAGGGGCGAAGGTGCTCGACCCGTTCTGCGGGGTCGGGACGATGCTCATCGAGCGCGACATCGCCGTCTTCGCCGGCGACATGTACGGAGTGGACATATTCGGCGACGCGATAAAGAAGGCGAGGCTGAATGCGTCCGCGGCGGGAGAGCAGATAAATTTCATCACGAAAAATTTCTTTGAGTTCAAGTGCAAGCATAAATTCGACGAGATCGTGACGGACATGCCTTACGGGGGAAAGAAGACCAAGGAGGAGATGGACGCGCTGTACGCGGACTTCTTTGAATACGCGCCGACGCTCCTTGCGGATGAGGCGACGATCGTCATGTACACAAGCGAGATGGCCTTCGTCAAGAAGCAGATTCGGCTCCACAGCCAGTACAGCCTCCTTGTGGAGGAGTGCATAAAGGAAAGGACCGGGTTTTATCTGATGGTCATGGGATATAGGGCATAACCGCCCGAAAAAAAAGGAGCGGGAGACCAGCTATGCCAGCCTCCCTTCATGATGAAACAAACAAACAAGCAAATTGTAAAATGAACAAAATGCGGAAGATGGGACTTGAACCCACACGAGATTGCTCCCACAAGATCCTTAGTCTTGCTCGTCTGCCAGTTCCGACACTTCCGCATTTGCCGCCGCAATCCTTTGCGACTCTCACATAATACCAAATCGAATCCCGCTTGTCAACTGTTTTTTGAAAAATCATCTTGACATTTGTGGGTTTATTCTGTACAATGAACGTTGTTTGCAGGAGTGGCGGAATAGGCAGACGCGCAGGCTTCAGGTGCCTGTGGTAGCAATATCGTGTGGGTTCAAGTCCCATCTCCTGCACTAGAGGTCAGGGAGGGAGCCATGAGAAATCAGGGTTTCCTTCCTTATTGTCATCTTTTCATGGTATAATGTGTCATGGCAAGGAAATGGATGCACGATGAGGAGCAAAATCCTATGAAGACTTCCGACAGGAACACGCAAAACCTTATCCGGAACAACAGGACGGCGGCGGTGGCCTACGCCATCATGGTTGTCATCATGCTCGCCTACTGCCTGTTTCTGGCGGTGACCGGCAGGACGGGCTGGCTGCACTTTGCCGTCGCGCTGGTGGCCGGGCTCGTGCCGCTCATCTGGTGCATAGCGCTCCGCGCCAAAAATCCGAGCTCAGGCGGCGTGCGGCACCTGACGGCGTACGGGTTCGCCGTGCTGTACACGTTCGTGCTGTTCACGGCCACCGACCAGCTCGTCTTCCTGTTCGCGGTGCCGATGCTCGTCGTCTACGCGGTATTCGGCGACGTGCGCGGGTCGGTCGCCGTGATGATAGCCGTCATCGCGGAGAACGTGCTCGTCGTGATCTTGGGCGCGACGCTCGGGGGCTTCGGCTATCAGGACATGGATGCGGGAGGCCTGCAGATCGTCGTCACGGCGCTGATCGGCGTGTACTCGATGATCACGGCCCGCACGCTAGAGAAAAATTTCGGCAACATCATCTCGGGGATCACGGAGGTCTCCGAGCAGATGCAGTCGGGCATCGAGGACATCCACGAGGGGCTGCAGAGGCTCGGCGACGTGTCTGACTCGACGTTCTCGGCGATGCAGGAGGTCTCCACGGGCACGGCTGAGACGGCGGAGGCGGTGCAGAACCAGCTTCTCCAGACGCAGGAGATCCAGGACAAGGCCGCGCTCGTCTCGGATTCGGCAGGGCAGATCTCAGGCCACATGAAAAAGACGCTCGAGACCTTGGACGAGGGCAGGGCGGACATAGCCCAGCTCGCCGAGAAGGTCGACGTCTCAGTGAAAAACGGCGAGGACGTCGCCGATAAGCTCCGGCTTCTCGAGGAGTCGGTGATGGAGATGAACGGCATCGTCGAGTCCATAAGCACGATCTCGCGCCAGACTGGGCTTCTGGCGATAAACGCGCGGATCGAGGCGTCGCATGCTGGCGAGGCCGGCGCGGGATTCGCGGTGGTCGCGGACGAGATCTCGCAGCTCGCGGACCAGAGCCGCGACGCGGCGTCGGGCATAGCCGAGAGGATCGCGCGGGCGGCGACCGGGATAGACGAGGTCGTCGCGGTGATAAGGCAGATGCTAGAGGGCATCTCGGAGGAAAAAGATTCGGCGCAGAGCACGGTCGAGAGCTTTGCGGCGATCGAGGGAAGCACGCTCTCCGTAAACGACAACGTGCAGACCTTAGCCGAGCACATACAGGCGCTCGAGGGCGCGAACAAGATCATCGTGGACTCGGTCCAGACGATATCCGCGGTGTCCGAGGAGGTTTCGGCGCACGCGACCGAGACCATGGACGCCGAGGAGCAGAGCACCGAGGTGCTTCGCCAGATAGAGCAGAGGATGGAAGCCTTGAAGGAGGTCATCGGATAGGGCATGACGATTCGCGAGCAGATAGAGCAGATGGAGGACGAAAACTTAAGCCCGTACGCGTCCCGGAGCCAGAATTCGCGCGGCCGGGAGCGCGAGGAGCCGCAGTGCGACATAAGGCCGGTGTTTCAGCGTGACCGCGACCGCATCTTGCACAGCAAGTCGTTCCGTCGGCTGAAAAATAAAACGCAGGTATTTCTGACGCCGAAGGGCGACCACTACCGTACCAGGCTCTCGCACACGCTCGAGGTGTCGCAGAACGCGAGGACCATCGCCAAGGCGCTTCGGATGAACGAGGACCTCGTCGAGGCGATCGCGCTCGGCCACGACCTGGGGCACACGCCGTTCGGCCACGCCGGGGAATTCCTGCTCGACAGCGTCTACGAGGGGGGCTTTAGGCACAACGAGCAGAGCGTCCGCATCGTCGAAAAGCTTGAGAAGGACGGCCAGGGGCTGAACCTGACGTGGGAGGTGCGCGACGGGATCTTAAACCACCAGACGAAGACGATGCCGCACACGCTCGAGGGCAAGATCGTGCGCCTCTCGGACAAGATCGCCTACGTAAACTCGGACATCGACGACGCGATCCGGGCGCAGATAATGTGCGAGGAGGACATCCCGCTCGAGCTTCGCAAGACCTTGGGCTTTGACACGCGCACGAGGCTGAACCGTCTGATACACGACATAGTGATAAACAGCATGGGAAAGGACGACATCATAATGTCGGACGAGGTGCTTGGGGCGCTCCGGGACCTTCGTCTTTTCCTGTTTGACCACGTATACAAGAACCCGGTGGCCAAGGGCGAGGAGGTAAAGGCGAAGGCGATGCTCGAGCAGCTCTACCACCACTACATGGAGCACATAGAGGAGCTTCCGGAAAAGTTCCTCGCGATGCTGGATGAGGGCGAGGAGAAGGGCCGCATCGTCTGCGACTACATCTCCGGGATGACAGACCAGTACGCCATCACGAAATTTAAGGAGCACTTCATGCCGCTGGCGTGGGAGGTGGACGGATACTGATATGTTTTATTCCGATGAACTGGTTGAGGAGGTCCGTTCCCGCAACGACATTGTCGACGTGATCGGCGGGTACGTAAGCCTCCAGAAAAAGGGCAGCGCCTACTTCGGCCTCTGCCCGTTCCACAACGAGAAAACGCCATCATTCTCGGTATCGAGAGACAAACAAATGTTCTATTGCTTTGGCTGCGGGGCTGGCGGCAACGTTTTTTCATTTCTGATGAAATATGACAGCTGCACGTTCCCGGAGGCGATGCAGGTGCTCGCGGAGCGGGCGGGGATGAGCCTGCCGGACAATGCCCCGACAGAGGCACAGAAGCGCGAGTCGGATTTCAGGGCGCAGCTTCTTTCCGCGAACAAGGAGGCGGCGACATATTACTATAAATTGCTCAGGAGCAAGCGCGGCGAGCGGGCGAGGAATTATTTCGCGGGGCGTGGGCTTTCCCCCGAGACCATGCAGCGCTTCGGGCTCGGTTATTCCGACCAGTACGGCGACGACCTCTACCGTTACCTGAGGAAAAAGGGCTATTCCGACGAGGTCCTAAAGGATTCGGGGCTCTGCGTCATAGACGAAAAGCGCGGAGGGTACGACCGCTTTTGGAACCGTGCGATGTTTCCGATAATGGATGTGAGGAGCCGCGTCATAGGTTTCGGTGGGCGCGTGATGGGGGAGGGCGAGCCCAAATATTTAAACTCGCCCGAGACGAGGATATTTGACAAGAGCCACAATTTATTCGGGCTCCACATAGCACACAGGTCGCGGAAAAATTTCATGCTTCTCTGCGAGGGCTACATGGACGTGATCTCTATGCACCAGGCGGGCTTCGACAATGCGGTGGCATCGCTGGGCACGGCGCTTACGAGCGGGCACGCCAGCCTCCTCAAGCGCTACACTAAGGAGGTCTATCTGACCTACGACAGCGACGGCGCGGGGATAAAGGCGGCGCTTCGGGCCATCCCGATTTTAAAGGAGGTTGGGATTCCCACTAAGGTCGTAAACCTCCTGCCGTACAAGGACCCGGACGAGCTGATAAAGGCCTGCGGCGCACAGGAGTACGAGAAACGGATTGCGGAGGCCGAGAACAACTTCATGTTTGAGATCCGGATGCTCGAGCGCGAATACGACATGGGCGACCCGCAGGGCAAGACAGATTTCTTCAACGCGACGGCGAAAAAACTCCTCGCATTTCCGGAGGAGATTGAGCGGGACAATTATATAGACGCGATTGCGAAAAAATATCAGGTTGAGCCGGAGAACCTTAAAAAACTGACGGCGAGGATGGCCCTTGCGGGCGAGAACATAAAAATGCCGACGCAGCCGCGAAGCCTTACGCACGAGAAAAAGAAAAAAGAGGACGGGATGGAGCAATCGCAGAAGCTCCTTCTGACCTGGCTCATAGAGGACGGCAGCCTGTATGAAAAGATAGAGGGCCTCATCACGGCGGACGATTTTTTTGACGAGCCGTATCACCGCGTGGCGCAGGAAATCTTTGGACAGTATGAGCGCGAGGGGGAGGCAAACCCCGCGAAGATAATCAGCATGTTCGAGGACGAGGAGGAGCAGGGCCGGGTCGCTGGGATATTCAATGCGAGGATTGAAAACGTGGAGTCCAGGGAAGAACGGCAGAAAGCGCTCAGCGAGACCATAATTCGCATAAAGAAAAACAGCATCGACAGGCATGTGGCAAGCGTGCCGAATGTCGCCGCGATGCAGCGCATCATAGATGAGCGAAAAGAGCTCGACGAGCTCGAGAGAATGAGATTTTTTTGATAGATAAGAAACGTAACCACAGGGATCTACAGGGAGGACGAAAACATGGCAAAGGCAAACGAAAAAATCACGGCTGAGGCAATCGAGGAGACGAAAGAGAAGACGGCAAAAAAGAAACCTGCAGAGAAAAAGCCCGCGGCAAAAAAGCCAGCGACGAAGACGGCAGCCAAGAAGGCGGAGGAGCCCGAGAAGGAACCTGCTGAGAAGAAGACCACAGAAAAAAAACCGGCCGTGAAGAAGACTACGGAGAAAAAACCCGCGGCAAAGGCTGCCACAAAGAAAGCGGAGGAGCCAGTGGCAAAGGAGCCGGAGAAGAAACCGGCGAAAAAAGAAACTGCAAAAAAGCCGGCTGCAAAGCCTGCAAAAAAGCCGGCAGAAAAATCCAAAGAAAAAGAGAAAGAAAAAGAACCGAATGCTGCAGCGGCGGCCGAAGAGGAGAAAACCGCAGAGGAGAAGGCAGCGGCAGCCGCGGAGGAGATGAGGGCGAAGTTCAACGAGAGGATGAAGTCGCTGCTCGAGCTCGGCAGGCAGAAGCGCAACATCCTCGAGTATCAGGAGATCAGCGATTTCTTCAAGGACATGAACCTCGATGCCGAGCGGATGGAGGAAGTGCTTGATTTCCTCGAAAAAAACAATGTCGACGTGCTCAAGATCAGCGTCGACGGCGACGAGGATGACGAGGACATAATACTCGAGCCCGAGGAGGAGGTCGAGATCGAGACGGTCGACCTCACCGTGCCGGACGGGGTGAGCGTCGAGGATCCTGTCAGGATGTACTTAAAGGAAATCGGAAAGGTGCAGCTCCTCTCCGCGGAGGAGGAGATCGAGCTCGCAAAAAAGATGGAGGCGGGCAACGTCGCCGGCGAGAAAATCCTCCTGCTCAAATCGCGGATTGAGGAGACGAACGACTGGAAGGAGAAGGAGGAAATCCGCGCCGAGATAAAGGAAATCCAAAAAGAGTCCGAGGCCGGCTCCGAGGCGAAAAAGCGGTTAGCCGAGGCTAACCTCCGCCTTGTCGTCAGCATCGCAAAGCGTTATGTCGGGCGCGGGATGCTCTTCCTGGATTTGATTCAGGAGGGGAACTTAGGCCTCATCAAGGCGGTCGAGAAGTTCGACTACCGCAAGGGATATAAATTCTCGACCTACGCGACCTGGTGGATACGCCAGGCCATCACGCGGGCGATCGCCGACCAGGCGAGGACCATCCGTATCCCGGTCCACATGGTCGAGACCATAAACAAGCTGATCCGCGTGAGCCGCCAGCTCCTGCAGGAGCTAGGGCGCGAGCCAACGCCGGAGGAGATCGCGGAGGAGATGAACCTGCCGGTAGAGCGCGTGCGCGAGATACTGAAAATCTCGCAGGAGCCGGTATCTCTCGAGACCCCGATCGGCGAGGAGGAGGACTCACACCTCGGCGACTTCATAAAGGACGACAATGTCCCGGTTCCGGCGGACGCGGCGGCGTTCACGCTCCTCAAGGAGCAGCTGAACGAGGTGCTAGGTACCTTGACCGAGCGCGAGCAGAAAGTGCTGACCCTGCGCTTCGGGCTTGAGGACGGCAGGGCGAGGACGCTCGAGGAAGTCGGCAAGGAGTTCAACGTCACCCGCGAGAGGATCAGGCAGATCGAGGCCAAGGCCCTGCGCAAGCTCCGCCACCCGAGCCGCAGCCGGAAACTGAAGGACTACTTAGAGTGAATATAAAACTCTCCGCCAGGCTCCTCGCGGTCGCGGCGATGGTCACCTCGGGCGGCATCCTTGCGGACGTCGGCACCGACCACGGCTACGTCCCGATATGCCTCGCCGCGCAGGGCAAGATAAGCGGCGCGATCGCGATGGACATAAACGAGGGGCCGCTCTCCCGCGCCCAGGCGCATATCGATGAAAACGGCATGTCCGCGCAGATAGAGACGAGGATTTCCGACGGGCTTGCGGCGCTCATGCCCGGCGAGGCCGACTCGATCCTCATCGCCGGGATGGGCGGGATGCTGATGAAGAGAATTTTGTCGGACGGCGAGCAGGTCTGCCGCACCGTAAAAGAGCTCATCCTCCAGCCCCAGTCCGACATCGCCGCCGTGCGTGGACATCTCCGCACGCATGGCTTTACGGTTGTCGACGAGGACATGGTTTTCGAGGATGGCAAATATTACCAGATGATGCGGGCTTTACCCGCCCCCGCAGGGGAACTTTCGCCAGTCATTGATGCACAGGCTGACAGCCAGACCCCCCGCGACGCGCTCACCCTTGCCGCCGCCGACCGCTACGGACCGATCCTGCTCCGCAACGCCCACCCAGTCCTCCGCGACTACCTCGCGCACGAGCGGTCCCGCCTGACCAGAATCCTGAACCGTCTCTCGGCGCAACTATCTTCCGACGACATCGAAAGACGTATTGCGGAGGTACAGCGCGAGCTCGAGATCATCGCGGCGGCAGAAAAGATAGTGTCGGAAGAAAATTAAATCTAGATTTAACAAATGCACAGACTTTGGGCGCCCGCTCACAATCTTTGAACAGGGGGAGCGAGCCGACCGTTGTCGGCGACGGCTTCATTGTGCGCGACGCTTTATCAGCGCACAGAAGCCTCGCCGAAACGGTGCGGCTCAAGCGGGGCCCCCTTATGAGACTTTCGAGCGGGCGCATTGCACAATACATAGGAGGAAATCACAATGCAGAATTTTGACGTAGAAATCGAACTTGAACCCGGAAAATACGAGAGGAAATCCGTCCCCGAGGGCACCACGTTTGCGGCCCTCGCAAAAGAGTGCCAAGGGAACTACGCGGACGCGATCATCCTCGCGATGGCGGACGGCAATCTCCGCGAACTGAACCAGAAAGTAAAATCCCCCTGCAAAATCAGCTTCCTCACCATCACCAGCAAGGACGGCAAGCGCACCTACCGCAGGAGCGTCACCCTGCTCATGCAGAAGGCGATCGAGAACCTCTGGCACGGCGACATCCGCGTCAGGGTATTCTACCGGCTCGGCCAGGCGTACTACTGCGAGCTCGAGGGCTGCGAGACGACGCAGGAGCGCATCGACGAGATCCGCGCGGAGATGAAAAGGCTTGTCGGCTGCGACATCCCGATCGAGAAGCGCAGCGTAAATTCGACGGAGGCTGAGGCGCAGTTTTTGGAGCGCGGCATGAAGGACAAGGCGAGGCTGCTCCACTACCGCAGGAGCTCGTGGGTAAACATATACGAGATCGACGGGATGGAGGACTATTTCTACGGATACATGGCGCCGTCCACTGGGATGCTCGGCGTCTTTGAATTGGAGCTATATGACGAGGGTTTCGTGCTCTGCTTCCCGCACCACGACGGGAACAAGGTCGAGCCGTTTGAGACATCCTCAAAGCTCCACAGGACGCTGCGCGAGTCGAGAAGCTGGAGCCAGATGCTCGGCGTCGGGACCGTCGGCGCCTTAAACGACGCGATCTCGGCGGGGCGCGGCGAGGAGATAATCCTTCTCCAGGAGGCGCTCATCGAGGAGAGGATAGGAACGCTTGCGGCGCAGATAAAGGAGAGGGAGGACGTGAAGTTCGTCATGATTGCGGGCCCGTCCTCGTCGGGGAAGACCACCTTTGCGAACCGCCTGTCGATACAGCTGCTCGCGAAGGGCCTGACCCCGCACCTTATAAGCCTCGACAACTACTACAGGGACCGCGAGTTCTGCCCGAGGGACGAAAACGGCGAGCTGGATTTCGAGTGCCTCGAGGCCCTCGACGTCGAGCTCTACAACAAGGATATGCTGACGCTTCTTAATGGCGGGCAGATAAACCTCCCGACGTTCAACTTCAAGACCGGAAAGCGCGAGTACCACGACCACTATTTCTCGCTCGGCGAGGGCGACATCCTCGTCATCGAGGGCATCCACGGGCTGAACGACAAGCTCTCGCACTCGCTCCCGAAGGAGAGCAAGTTCAAGGTCTATATCTCCGCGCTCACGCAGCTCAACATCGACGAGCACAACCCGCTCTCGACGACGGACTGCCGGCTGCTGCGCAGGATAATCCGCGACGCGAGGACGCGCGGGACGACGGCGCAGGAGACGATCGCGATGTGGGATTCGGTCCGCCGCGGCGAGGAGAAGAACATATTCCCGTTCCAGGAGAGCGCGGACGTGATATTCAACTCCGCCATGCTCTACGAGATCGCGGTGCTCAAGGTCTACACGGAGCCGCTCCTCTTTCAGATTCCGAGGGACTGCCCGGAACACCTCGAGGCGAAGAGGCTCCTCAAGTTCCTCGACTACTTCCTGCCGCTTGCGGCTGACGGGATCCAGCAGACGTCGCTCATGCGCGAGTTCATAGGAGGAAGTTGCTTTAACGTTTAAAGTGTGTTATAGTGGGATTGCGCCGTGCGGGACAGGTGATCGCGGCTGCAGGGGCCGAAAGGCCGCAGGTGAGGAAAGTCCGGGCTTCACAGGGCAGGGATGCCGGTTAACGGCCGGTGGAGGAAACTCTAAGGATAGCGCAACAGAAATGTACCGCCGCGCTCGCGCGGTAAGGTTGGAAGGGCAGTGTAAGAGACTACCGCCTCCGTGGTAACATGGAGGGCACATGCAAGCCCCATCCGAAGCAAGACCGAAACAAAGCGATGACGTGGCCCGCCAGCTTTAGGTAGGTCGCTCGAGGCGGCTGGCGACAGCCGTCCTAGATAGATGATCACCCACGACATAACCCGGCTTATCGTCCCGCTTGGCGCTTTTTACTATAAAAAAATTGAAAAGTTTCTAAAAAGACAATACGTTGCTTGACGCTTTGACCTTTGCGGAGTACGATATACGTTAGCGATTTTTGAAAGGGGACGTATATCTTGAGAGAAAAATTTCGCCGGTTTGCGGATAATGTCAGGGAGAGATATGACCGGTTCATGACCGGCCGAAACGGCGCGGATGAGCTCACGCAGAGGATTTCGATCGTCGCTCTGATACTCATCGTGGCCAGTTTCATATTCAGTTTCGTGCCAATTTTGTCATGGCTGCTCGACATAGCGACGATTGTCGCGATTGTCTATATTTTTTTCAGGACGTTTTCGAAAAACACAGCAAAGCGTTCCGAGGAGAACCAGCGATTCGTCAACCGCCGTTACAACCGTGCGGTCGAAAAAAATAGGAGGCAGAAGCGCAGGGCGCAGAGCGGGCAGTATCGCTTCTACAAGTGCCCAGTGTGCCACCAGGAGGTCCGCGTGCCGAAGGGCCACGGGAAAATAGAGATCACCTGCCCAAAATGCAGGCAGAATTTCGTTCGGAAATCGTGAGGACAGCTTATGTTTGGTTATATTAACGTAAACAGCAGCGAGCTGTCCAAGGAGGGCATGGAAATCTACCAGTCCTACTACTGCGGGCTGTGCAAGAGCCTGCGCGAGTTCTGCGGGCGAAAGGGGCAGTTTTTCGTAAACTACGACATGACGTTTTTGGTCATGCTGCTGACGGGGCTCTATGAGCCGCCGACCGAGGAGGGGGACTTAAAGTGCGTGCTCCATCCGGTGAAGAGACGGCGTTATTGCGCCAACGACATCGAGAACTACGCCGCGCAGATGAACGTTTTGCTGACATATTACAACCTCATCGACGACTGGAAGGACGACGGGAGCCTCACGAAGAAAAAGATCGCCTCCATGCTCGAGAAGGACTATGCGCGTGTGCGGGAGAACTGGCCGCGTCAGACTGCGGCGGTCGAGGAATACATAAAAAATCTCTCCGACTGCGAGGAGAGGAAGGAGACCAACATCGACCTCGTCGCGGGGCTCACCGGGGAGATGATGGGGGAGCTGTTTGCGTGGCGGGAGGACGAGTGGTACTCGGAGCTCAAGACGCTCGGGTTTTACCTCGGAAAGTTCATCTACCTGATGGACGCCTACGAGGACCTGAAAGCGGACGAGAAACACGACGCGTACAACCCGCTTATTTTTTTGAATGTGGACGACAAGCAGGAGTTTGAGACGCTGTGCAAGCTGATGATGACCAGCATGATGTCGGAGTGCGCGAAGTCGTTCGAGCGGCTCCCGATATTGCTCAACGCCGACATCCTGCGGAATATAATCTATTCCGGGGTGTGGTCGAAGTATGAGCTCATCCAGCTGAGGAAAAAGAGGAAGAGGCAATGACTGATCCGTATCAGGTCCTAGGCGTCGCGAGGGGCGCCTCGGACGAGGACATAAAAAAAGCTTACCGCAACCTAAGCCGCCGCTACCACCCGGACGCGAACGTCAACAACCCGAACAAGGCGCAGGC
>JAJQIQ010000179.1 GCA_021199135.1 Clostridiales bacterium
GATGTCTGCGAGAGGGAGAGCCACGACAAGGATGTCGTGTCTCGACCGGTCGCGTCGCAGGCCACTGTTTTCACCGAACACTTAGAACCGCTAGGGGCGAGTCACTAGTCCGGATGGAATATGTCCGCGTCGGGCGCTTAATCATCGTTCTTGACGCGAGCCCGTGCAGAACTTGCCGCGGGCGCACAATAAATTATAGTAAAATATTTTTATGTGTCAATAAAAATATAATCTATACAAAAAGCCCCTCAAATGTTATAATATTTCTCATATATGTGTGGAAACCGAAACTAGACTACATAGATGGGCGGGATGGGATGATTAAAATCAGAAGAGGCAACTACGCAAAACTGGGCGCACAGTACACGGACGGCGAGGCCACGTTCACCTTCTTCGCGGAGAAGGAGGACGAGTGCGAGGTCGTGCTCGTCAAGCTGGCGGACGGGGAAGAGGCGCACGTGCAGGTGCCGCATGAGTATGCGGTCGGTTCACTGCGCTCAGTCGCCGTCGCCATGGACAATCCGCAGGGCTGCGCATACTATTACAAGATAAACGGCAAGCGCGTCATGGACGACTTCGCGCAGAGGGTTGTCGGCAGGGAGTCATGGAACGACGAGACCCGCGCCAAAGACGGCTATCAGGTCATGGCGGCGTTTTCGGAGGAAGATGAGGGCTGGGACGGCGATGTCTGTCCGGAGATAAAGAGGGGCGACGTGCTCATGTACAAGCTCCACGTCCGCGGATTTACGATGGACGCCGAGGGCGCAAAGGACAGGGGGACGTTCCGTGCGCTGACGCGGCGCATCGGGTACTTAAAGAAGCTCGGCGTGACGACGGTGGAGCTCATGCCGATGTACGAGTTCGAGGAGATGCCGTTGCCGGAACCCGTCAGCCCGGAGGCCGCGGCAAACGCGCAGTGGGAGAGCAAGCAGGGCGACATCATCCTTCCGGAGGAAGTGAGGCAGCCCGTCGGCCGGCTGAACTACTGGGGATACGCGATCGGAAATTATTACGCGGTCAAGGCGTCATACGCCTATGAGCCGGAGCACGCAGCGCTTGAGTTCGGCGCGCTCGTCCGCCGTTTGCACGCCGAGGGGATGGAGTGCGTGATGGAGATGTTCTTCCCGGAGGAGGTGGACAGGAGCGGGATCACGGAAATATTGCAGTACTGGGTGCTTCGCTTCCACGTGGACGGATTCCACCTGCTCGGGCGCGACCTCCCGGTCACGGAGGTGGTGCGGGACAAGATGCTCAGCCGCACGAAGATATTTTGCGAGAGATACCCGGGCGATGCCGTGGACATACGGCGCTGTCAGAACCTGTTCGTCTACCGCGACGAATACCTCTTCCCGGCGCGGCGCATGCTAAACCAGATCGGCGGCAGCATGAAGGAGTTCATGGACCAGCAGCGCAAGCAGGGAAAGTCGCACGGCTATGTGAACTACCTCGCCAGCAACAACGGCTTCACGCTCGCCGACACGTTCATGTACACCGCGCGCCACAACGAGGACAACGGCGAGGACAACCGCGACGGATCGAACTGGAATTTCAGCAACAACTTCGGGGTCGAGGGCCCGTCGAGGAAGCGGCGGGTGAACGCCCTGAGGAAGCAGAAGTGGCGCAGCGCCGTGATGATGCTCATGTTCGCGCAGGGCGTCCCGATGATATGGTCGGGCGACGAGATGGGAAATTCCCAGGGCGGCAACAACAACGCCTACTGCCAGGACAACCCCATAGGCTGGATGAACTGGAAGAACGAGAGGACGCACAAGGCGGAGATAGCCTTCCTGCAGAAGATCGTGGAGTTTCGCAAGAGCCATCGGGCACTCTCGTCGGAGGAGCCGTTCCGCTTCGAGGACTACGAGAGAAAGGGATTCCCGGACATCTCCTACCACGGCGAGAACGCGTGGCTCTCCGGCTCCGAGGAGGGGAGGCAGAGCCTCGGCGTCATGTACGCCGCGGCTTACGCCAGGAAATTAAATCCTGATTTAATAAATTCCGAAAATGCTGAAAACGACGGCACTTTGGACGAAAACGTATACATCGCCTACAATTTCGGCCTTTCGCTCTCCGCGCTCGCGCTCCCGCAGCTCCCAGAGGGCTTTGGCTGGTACCTCGTGATGGACAGCGCGAACGAGAACACGCCTATCCTCGACGAGCCGGTCCACATGGGGACGTCGAGCGTCCCGGTATTGCCGCAGTCGATCCGCGTGCTCGTAAGCCGCCCGCTCCCGAAAAAGGAGCCCGCAAAGCCTGCGGGGAGGAAACCGAGGGCGAGGAAGCCGCAGTCGGGCAATAAAATGGCGACGGCGCAGTTTGAATCAAACGAAAGGGGAGACAGTCATGTCTGAGGGCATGAGCCTTAGGAAGGCGTGGGGGCATTTAAAGACAATCTCGAGGCACAAGAAGCTCGTAGGCGAGGGCTGCTTTAAGGTCGGCCTGTACCGCCAGGGCATATTGCACGACCTCTCGAAGTACTCGCCGGTCGAGTTTTTGGTCGGCTGCAAGTATTTCCAGGGCTTCATGAGCCCGAACAACGCTGAGCGCGCCGACAAGGGCTACTCCGCCGCCTGGCTCCACCACAAGGGCCGTAACCGCCACCACCTCGAGTACTGGATAGACTACGAGGCGAGGGAGGACGGCCACGGCGTGATGACCGGGATGAAGATGCCGATTCGCTTTGTCGTAGAGATGTTCATCGACCGCGTCAGCGCCTCGAAGAACTACCAGAAGGAGAAGTACACGGACAGAAGCCCGCTCGAGTACTACGAACGTGGCCAGGGCTGCTACATGATCCACCCCGACACGGAGGCGCTGCTGCGCCTGTTGCTTGTGATGCTCGCGGTGCGGGGCGAGGATCGCACCTACGCGTTCATAAGGAAGCGCGTGCTCGCCGGAAAAGTCCCCTACGAGAAGGAAAAGCTGGACCGCGGGACGGGGAAACTGAGAAAATACCTGTAAAAATCGAACGAAATTTCAATTTTAGTATTGCAAAAGATGAGCCGTGCTGTTATAATGGGTTCATCTTTTTTGTGTGCAGGCACCCATTCCCTGACCGGAAACGAGGTGTATATGTACAGCACAGTCATGGCTTCGATGCTCGACGGCATCAGCGCCATCCCCGTCCGCGTGGAGGTGGACATCAGCGCGGGCATGCCGGGCTTCGAGATGGTGGGCTCCCTCTCGCCGGAGGTGCGCGAGGCGAGGGAGCGCGTCCGCACTGCGCTCGGCAGCAGCGGGATTGTCCTGCCGTCGAAGCACATCACAGTCAATCTCTCCCCTGCAAACATCAAAAAGAGAGGCACGGGCTTCGACCTGCCGATAGCGGTCGCCCTGCTCGTCGCGATGGGCAAGATCCCGCAGTCGTCCGTGGACGGGACGGTGTTTGCGGGCGAGCTGAACCTGCGCGGGGAGCTCCTTGCGATAAACGGCGTCCTGCCGATCGTCTCGGACGGGGTGGCGGCAGGGGCGGCGCGCTTCGCGGTCCCCGCGGACAACGTCCACGAGGCCAGGCTCGTCCGCGGTGAGGGCATCTACGGCTTCGAGACCCTCGAGGACGTCATCGCCTTCCTCGACGACGGCTACTATGTCGAGCCTGAGATTTTTGCAACGGACGGCGGCCGGAGGGAGCAGTCCGTGGATTTTTCCGAGGTGAACGGCCAGCGCTTTTTGCGCCGCGTCGCAGAGATCGCCGCCTCCGGGATGCACAACATGCTGATGGTGGGGCCTCCCGGCGCGGGCAAGACGATGATATCCGAGAGGATGGCGACGATCCTCCCCGCGATGTCGGAGGAGGAGCGGCTTGAGCTCTCAAAGATATACAGCGTCTGCGGCCTCCTGAGCAGGGGCGGGAGCCTTCCCAAGGACCGCCCTTTCAGAAGCCCCCACCACACGGTGACCCGGATTGCGCTCACGGGCGGCGGCATCTCGATGAAGCCGGGCGAGATCTCGCTCGCCCACAATGGCGTGCTCTTCTTGGACGAGCTGACCGAGTTTGACCGCCCGACGGTCGAGACGCTGCGCCAGCCGCT
>JAJQIQ010000213.1 GCA_021199135.1 Clostridiales bacterium
CCAAAAAATGGACACCATTTTGAACTTTGACTAAAAATTCTTGTATAATATTGCTAACATTCACGGCCGTGAATGTTAGTTATCGTACACCAGCCCCGTGCAGATCTTCTTCGCCGCCTCGTCGTCGAGGAAGTAGCGCACGATCTCGAGCGCGAATGCGATCGCCGTCCCCATGCCGCGGCTCGTGATGATGTTGCCGTCATGGACGACCGGCTGCGCCAGAAACTCCGCCCCCTCGAGCTTCTCCTCAAAGCCCGGGTGACAGGTCGCCCTCTTCCCATTCAAAAGCCCCGCCTGCCCGAGGACGCTCGGCGCCGCGCAGATTGCCGCCACGAGCTTTCCCTCGGACGCAAACTCGCGAATCACCTTCCCGACGGTCTCGTCCTCGCCGAGGTGTACCGTCCCCGGCATCCCTCCCGGGAGCACGATCCCGTCGTAGCTCCCAAAGTCCGCGTCGTCCTTCGTGTGGTCGGCCATAAAGGTCACGCCGTGCGAACTCTTAACCTCGCGGCTGCCCGTGATGGAGATCATCTCGATCTCGAGCTTCGCCCGCCTCACGATGTCCACGACCGTCAGCCCCTCGACCTCCTCGCATCCGTCCGCCATGAAAATTCCAATCCTTGCCATGTCACGCCTCCTTATAAATTTTATGATTCCGTTCCTTTAATAATTTTGTATGATAATGGTTTTGGGGATTTTTGTCAATTAAACTTTTACTTTCCAATTTATCCTTTATTTTTTCATAATAAATGTTATCATATATACATATATAAAAAAGGGAGGCACGCCAATATGGAAATCGAGAGAAAATATTTGATAAAAGAAATGCCCGAAAACCTCGGGCAGTATGAGAGCAAGAAAATCGAGCAGGGATACCTCTGCACGGACCCCGTCGTGCGCATCCGCCGCTCGAACGACAAATACTACATGACCTACAAGGGCGAGGGGCTCATGGCGCGCGAGGAGTACAACCTCCCGCTCACAAAAGAAGCTTACGCGCACATGAAGCCAAAGATCGACGGGCGGCTCATCGAAAAGACCCGCTACCTCATCCCGCTTGAGGGCGAGCTCACCGCCGAGCTCGACATCTTCGCCGGCGACCTTATGCCGCTTGCGATCGTCGAGGTCGAGTTTCCCACCATCGACGCCGCGAACGCCTTCACGCCGCCGGCCTGGTTCGGCGACGACGTCACCGAATCAGGCCGCTACCACAACAGCTATCTGAGCCGCGCCGCCGCAGACACGTTGCCTCCGACAAACACAGTGTAAAGATGCGCCCGGCGCGGACATGTTTCATCCGAGACGGTTTGAGGAGCCTCGTGCGGTTCTTGGTGTTCGGCGCACAGATAGCGACTCGAAAACAGGACGTTTTCGAGAGGTCAATCCACGACATGGATGTCGTGTATTGACCGGTCGCGTGGCAAGCTGATGCTTTCTCCGAACACTTAGAACCGCTAGGGGCGAGTCACTAGTCCGGATGGAATATGTCCGCGGTGGGCGCGTAATCACTAATCTGGAGGCAACGTGACCTGCGGCGGCGCGGCTCTTAAATAAATATTGTCTAGCGCAGCCGATTCGGGAACTCGTATTTCTGGCGGGTGCGGATGACGTGCCGCAGGTCGTCGTATCGCGTCGCGATGTCCCCGTCCGGGATCACCGCGTCCATCACGACCGCCATCGTGTCGATCATCGTGTCGTCGACCTCGTCGCGCATCGTCGAGAGGATCTTGTACCGCTCCTCGAAGCTCTCGGTCTCGAGGAACGCCATGAGCTTCGGATTTATGTCGCTCTTTTCCGGCTCGGGCTTCCGCTTTGCAAATTTCTCGCGCCCAGGCCGATGGGAAGCCTCAGCCCTAGTCACATCGCGCACGGCCGGCTTCTCGGGCTCCATCTGGCGCAAGACCTCGCGATTCGCCTCAGCCTTTTGCCCAGCTTTCGCTTCCCGCGTTGGCTGCTGGTCCTTTTTGGGTGCTGCCTGTCCCGTCTCCTTCACCACGCGCTGCATATGCTCCGCGCTGAATTTCCCTCCGGCGAGCTCGATGCCGGATTTAGGCGCGTTCGCGGCACGGCTGCCCTTTTGCACAGCATCATTCTTCGCCCTCAGGTATTCCACGTTGAGCTCAGCGAGATCCGGATCCCTCTTTGCCTCGGCAGGTTTTTCATGGTCGGCCTCATGTCCGCGTTCCGCCCCCGGCTTGTCTGGCGCATCGCAGGCCACCTCATCTTCAGCATTCATCGACAGGAACGTGCCCACCCTTTCCATCTTCTCGAAGCGGTATCTCTGCGTTGCGTTCGGATACTTCTCCCGGTCGACCTCGCTCACGAACATGGAAAGAGGCCTCGCGTATATCCCGAAATCCCCGTACAGGGCCTGATAGATGACAAGCTCCTCCCCGGTCTCGGTGTGCTTTGCGACCGTAATCACCTGATAGAGCCTGCCCTTAAAGTGCCGGTAAATCTCCCCCGGCCTAGGCCTTCGCTCCATATTGTCAACCTTCATGCTTTCATCCATCATTACGCATTATGCCTCCTCGTCGCCGTCATAAAATTCAGATAATTATTTGATTTGCCCCATTATTTTCTGCACCCGCTCCTGCGGCATCTTCCCCGACATCAACGCCTCAATCGGGTTTACGAACTCACTCTCGTACACGTCCGAAATTCTCTGCAAGCGCGCCGTCGATGAGAGCTGCGAGAGCTCGCCGTCGCTGTGAGCGGAATAAAACGCTGCAAGCCTGACGGTGTCCGGCCTCTCCTTCGCGAGATTTTCCTTCAGAAGCTCCAAAAGGTTCTCTATCTCGCTCTGGAGGATGAGCCTGGAATCGGGATTTTCCAGTGCCTTTGCGCCAATCGACAGGATTGATGAATATGTGGAGCTCAGTTCCCTGTCGTCGGGGCTTACGATGAACTCGTGGTAAAATGCGCCCTGCCTGCGCCTCAGCTCGTGGAAGAGCTCCGCCATGCGCTTCTGCCCGTCGCGTCCCGAAAATGTGCCGTCTATTATAAGACGCTCCATCTCCTGCGCGGTCCGCTGCACATCCTGCGTCGCTGCCAGCGCGGCCTCATAGCGGTCGCGTGCCGCCGGGAACTGCCTCTGCAGCTTTTCGTATGCCCTCTGCCAGCGCTTGAAGCCCGTCATGTCGCAGCCCGCCGCCATAAGCTCAGCCCGCAGTGCCTTAAGGCCGTCCCTTCCAATCATTCTCCCACCCCTGCTTTTCGTGCTGCCCGTTTATCCAGTCCACGGCCTGCCTTTTCCCCTCGTCCGTAAACGGCGCGGTGAAATCCAATTTCCTCGAATCGTCCACAAGGTCGAATATGTATGGTCCCGGCCAGACCCACGCATGGAAAATGGGCTCGCCCTCCTCCGGCTCCTCCCTCCTTATCAGGAAGCGCATCCCACCCATCCAGCCAGTGAATGTGGCTTTCTTGTAATAATTCAGGTTCAGCGCATCGTCCTCAGTAAGCATCGTCCGCCTCCCTCATTTAATCCTTGACATTATATCACTAAATCGCTATATTAGACAAGTAAACATTTCAGACGTCAGTAACTGTCGTCTGAAATGTTACGCAGCACCCGCATTTACGGGCTGTCTTTACACGTTCTTCCCGCACCAGCAGCGGAGTGCTTGGTGCGGGATTGAACAATAACCTTTATCGTGCGGGCATGGCGGAATTGGCAGACGCGCCAGATTTAGGTTCTGGTGTCTATGACGTGCAGGTTCAAGTCCTGTTGTCCGCACTAATGAAAATGCGCGGCGGCCTGAATCGATTCAAGCTGCCGCGTGTTTGCGCGTGTTTGTTAGGGTCTCAAATGTCGACAATTGTGTGCAAGCACACATTGTCTCCATTTTGTCCCCTGTATCATTCAAATGAGATACGGGGGAATCGAACCCCCGACAACTTGATTAAAAGTCAAGTGCTCTGCCAACTGAGCTAGTATCCCATAAAATTAAGCTGGGCTAGTTGGATTCGAACCAACGAATGCAGGAATCAAAATCCTGTGCCTTACCGCTTGGCGATAGCCCA
>JAJQIQ010000136.1:0-2199 GCA_021199135.1 Clostridiales bacterium
AACCTGACCGACGAGCACGAGTCGGCCAACGGCATCACGACCCGCGACAACGGCCAGATGCGCACGGAGCTTACCTCTGCGGATTTCATGGAGTTCATGGGCCAAGGATGGAACCTCGGCAACACGCTCGAAGCCACCGCGGCCGAAGGGATCTCGTTCGATACCGCGGAGGAATATGAGGTGAACTGGGGGATGCCCCTCACCACGCAGGAGATGATCGACGGCATAAAGGCCTACGGCGTGAACACCGTCCGCATCCCGGTCGCATGGTCAAACATGATGAGCGATGACGGCACGTACACGATCGACGATAAGTATTTTGACCGCGTGGAGGAAGTCATCAATTATGTCCTTAACGATGAGATGTATGCGATAATCGACATCCACTATGACGGCGCGTGGTGGAGCCAGTTCAGCGACGCAGACGAGTCCGTGCAGGAGCAGGCGTGGGCGAGGTACGAGTCATTCTGGACGCAGATCGCCAACCGCTATGAGGAATATTCCGATCGCCTGATCTTCGAGTCCGCGAACGAGTTCCTCGAGGACGGATTGAATGACAGCGGCCTGCTATCGGAGGACGAGTGCTACGACCTGATGAACGAGATCAACCAAGATTTCGTCGACATCGTGCGCTCCACCGGCGGCAACAACGCATACCGCTATCTCCTGATCGCCGGCTACAACGCGGACATCGACATGACCTGCGACGACCGCTTCGTCATGCCGACCGACACCGATGAAAACGGCCACACGAAGCTTAGCGTGTCGGTGCACTATTACACGCCGAGCACCTACTGCATCTCCGAGTCTGCCTCCAATTCCTGGGGCTATGACGACACGTGGGGCACTGACGAGGACATCGAGACGATGCACGACAACCTGGACAAGATGAAGAAATTCACCGACGACGGCTACGGCGTCATCATCGGCGAGTACGGAGTCGTCTCCTCGAGCAAGGATGGCGTCCCGGATTTCATACGCGAAGTCATGACCTACGGCGCGGAGTGCGGCTACGTGCCGGTGCTCTGGGACAAGAACCAATTTTTTGACCGCGAATCCTGCCAGATGCGCTACAGCGACATCGCGGAGGTATTCAACGAGGTGACCGGCGCAAACGGCCCCGTCTCTGACGACATGGACACCACCGGCCTCACAGAGGTTTCCCTGTCGACGGACGACGACCTCACGCTCGTCTACACCTGGGAGGGCACCTGGGAGAGGACGAGCACCGGAAGCGACGGCGGCTATACCGAGACGAGCTGCGACGACGGGCTGACCGTGCAGAGCAACGCCTTCTTCTGGCAGCTGTTCCTGACCGCAGATTGGTCAGGCTTCAGCGAGCCCTACATCAAGGTGACGGCGGGGGACGACGCGACGAGCCAGTCCGCGGACCTGCAGCTGTTCTACACCGACAAGGCGGACGGCAGCTGGAACCACGAGGAGGACTACAGCGCAGCCGACGGCTGGAGCGGCAGCTGCATCGCCTTAAACCTTGACTACCTCACCGGAGACGAGAGCTGGATCGGCCTCACCACCAACACCCTGAGCGGGCAGTTCGTGAAGATTGAGATTTACGATAAGAGATAAAATCCATTGAAATCTAGTTCGCAAATTTAAGGCGGGCGGCTGTGGTGCTTGCGGGATCGTCAGATTCCACCAGCTCCACAGCCGCCTTTTTTGTGATGGATATGTTTTAAAATTTCTCCCCGCTGCGCTCCATCCTCACGCACGGCCAGGCGGACGTGATTTTTTTGTAGCACGGGCAGTTTATGTCGTGGTCGTTTATCACGCCGCAGGCCTGCAGGTGCGAGTATATCGTGATCGCGCCCACATATTTAAACCCGCGCTTTTTGAGGTCTTTGCTGATCTCCTCGGACAGCGCGTTGCTGACGGGGACATCGCCGTCGGCGTGCCCGTCGTAGAGGATCGTCTTGCCGCCGGAGTAGGACCAGATGTAGTCGGCGAAGCTGCCGAACTCGGCCCGGATCGCCCGCACCCCTGCCGCATTTCCTATTATGGCGCGGACCTTTTTCTCCGCACGGATCATGCCCTCCGTCTCCAAGATGCGCCGCACGTCCTCATCGCCGTACTTTGCGACCTTGTCGTAGTCGAAATTTTCAAAACACTGACGGAATATGTCGCGTTTTTTTAGCATGAGGCTCCAGCTCAGCCCGCACTGCAGCACCTCCAGCGAGAGGT
>JAJQIQ010000136.1:2299-4009 GCA_021199135.1 Clostridiales bacterium
TTTTTTAGCATGAGGCTCCAGCTCAGCCCGCACTGCAGCACCTCCAGCGAGAGGTGCTCGAACTGCCTCCTGTCGTCGTGGATTGGCACGCCCCACTCCTCGTCGTGATATGTTTTGTTCAATGCCGTCTCCCCGGCCCACCCACAATAGCCCATGTCTGTCTCCCTAATTTCAATGATACTTTATTCTAGCAGATTTCCTGAGCGTTGTCATCATTGCAATACATATGATTTGTCTTTCATGCTCGGGCAAAAATTAAATCCAAAATAAAATTTTGTATTGACCTTTCCCGCGCAATGGGTTAAAATGTACATAAAATACCACTGTTGATTTTATGGAGCGGAAAATGTCGACAACATACAAAAAGCAACGGCCTGCGGACGAGGTCCTGCAGGAGCTTACAAATTTCATCGACGCGCACGGCGGCATCGTAAAGAAGGAGCAGTTTGCGGAGCTGGACGTGGACTACCGGCGCATCCTCGACTTCGTGAAGGACGGCCGCCTCGTCCGCATAAAGAGCGGCTACTACACCGACCGCATCGACCGCTTTTCGGAGGAGGAGCTCATCGCGAGGCTGTTCCCGGACGCGTGCCTCTGCATGGAGAGCGCGCTCTACGCCTACGGCTACATCGGCGCAAAGCCCTACGGATGGCACCTCGCCGTCGACAAGAACACGTCAAAATCGCGGTTCAACATGGACTACCCGCGCGTCATCCCCTACTACACCGACCCCGACGCGTTGAAACTTGGCGCGACGCAGGCAGAAATCTGGGGCTACGCTTTTCGCATCTACGACAGGGAGCGCACGATCTGCGACTGCCTGAAATACGAGAACAAGCTCGACCGCGAAGTCTTCCAGCAGGCGATCCAATCCTACATCAAGGACAGCGGGAAGGACATCTCGCTTCTGATGGAATACGCTCGCGCGCGCAAAGTCGTGCAGAAAGTGCAGGGCCTGATCGGAGTGTGGCTGTGATGAAGGTCGGGACGAACGATGCGACGGAACTTAAAGCCCTCGCCGACGGGAAAGGCATCCCGTTTGCGAACCTCCTGCGCGGCTATGCGCTCGAGGACCTGATGATGCGCGTCTGCGGCTCGGACTACCGCGAATTTTTGTGGCTGCGCGACGACGACATGCTCGGCGAAAAGTCATACCGACAGGGCAGGGAGGGCACGCTCGTGTTTTTTTATGTCCCGAGCCCAAAGCCGATCCCGCAGGACAAAATCGTGCCCGGACAGCAGCTCTCGCAACCCCTCGCAGAGCAATTTTTTTCGGATATTTTTCTGCCCGAAAACCACTCGGAAATCCTCTGGGAAACCGACCAAATAAATTCAGATTCCGCACATGCGAACCTCAGCCTGACGGCAAATTACCGCGACATGCGCGTCCCCGTGAATATGCAGCTTCGGACGCTTCTTGCGGAAAACTGCAGGCCGGAGCCGCGGACGCTCGAGACGCTGGGGCTCCCGAAAAAGCGCACCATCTCCTACCAGGTTTATTCCTCCGAGAACCAGCTCTGCCAGGATCTCTTTCAGATCATGGACAAACTCGAGCTCATCGGCGACATGGGCGCGTACCTCCGCACCTACCGGACGCTCCGGACGCAGCCGCTCTCCGGGCGGCGCATAATCGAGGGGCTCGAAGAGCTTTCCGCCACATCGCCGACCATAAAAAACGAGCGGCGGCTCGAGCAGGTGCGGGGCTACCGC
>JAJQIQ010000255.1 GCA_021199135.1 Clostridiales bacterium
GACCTTTTCGAGATGAAGGCATACATCTACAACGACGAGAAGGGCGAGGACATCACGGTCACGGATGACCTCGGGGACATGGCTGAAAAAGCGGCAGAATACCGCACCGAGCTCATCGAGAAGATCTGCGAGCTCGACGACGACTTGATGATGATGTACCTCGACGAGAAGGAGCCGACGGTCGAGCAGATGAAGACGGTGCTGCGCAGGGCGACCTGCGAGTGCACGGCGATTCCGGTCTGCTGCGGTTCCGCGTACCGCAACAAGGGCGTGCAGAAGCTGCTCGACGCGATTGTCGAGTACATGCCCGCCCCGACGGACATCCCAGCGATCAAGGGCACGGACCTGAATGGCAACGAGATCGAGAGGCACGCCTCAGACGAGGAGCCGTTCTCAGCGCTCGCGTTCAAGATCATGGCTGACCCGTTCGTCGGAAAGCTCGCGTTCTTCCGCGTATACTCGGGCACCTGCAAGGCGGGTTCCTACATACTGAACGCGACGAAGGACAAGAAGGAGCGCATCGGGCGCATCCTCCAGATGCACGCGAACAAGCGCGAGGAGCTGGATGTGGTCTACTCAGGCGACATCGCGGCGGCGGTCGGATTCAAGTTCACGACCACAGGCGATACGATCTGTGACGACCAGCATCCGGTAATCCTCGAGTCCATGGAGTTCCCGGAGCCGGTAATCGAGCTCGCGATCGAGCCGAAGACCAAGGCCGGCCAGGGCAAGATGGGCGAGGCGCTCGCGAAGCTCGCAGAGGAGGATCCTACATTCCGCGCGCACACGAACCCGGAGACAGGGCAGACCATCATCGCCGGAATGGGCGAGCTCCATCTGGAGATCATCGTCGACCGCCTGCTCCGCGAGTTCAAGGTCGAGGCGAACGTCGGCGCACCGCAGGTCGCGTACAAGGAGACGTTCACGAAGCCCGTCGACCAGGAGTACAAGTACGCGAAGCAGTCCGGCGGCCGTGGACAGTACGGCCACTGCAAGGTTCGCTTCGAGCCTATGGACGCAAACGGCGAGGAGCTGTTCAAGTTCGACTCAGAGGTCGTCGGAGGCGTGATCCCGAAGGAGTACATCCCGGCGATCGGCGAGGGCATCGAGGAGGCGACCAAGGCCGGAGTCCTCAGCGGATTCCCGGTCGTCGGAGTTCACGCGACCGTCTACGACGGCTCGTTCCATGAGGTCGACTCATCCGAGATGGCGTTCCACATCGCGGGCTCCATGTGCTTCAAGGAAGCCATGAAGAAGGCAGACCCGATCCTGCTCGAGCCTATCATGAAGGTCGAGGTCACGATGCCGGAGGAGTACATGGGCGACGTCATCGGCGACATAAATTCGCGCCGCGGGCGTATCGAGGGCATGGACGACCTCGGCGGCGGCAAGATTGTCCGCGGGTTCGTCCCGCTTGCCGAGATGTTCGGCTATTCGACGGATTTGCGCTCGAGGACGCAGGGCCGAGGCAACTACTCGATGTTCTTCGAGAAGTACGAGCCGGTACCCAAGAACGTTCAGGAGAAGGTTCTTGCGGCTAAGACGAAATAATGCTTGAAATATTGCAGGAATTTTTATATAATGAGAGCAGTTGTTATCAAGCAGGGTGTTATAAATTTAATTCATCAATCAAAAGAACGATTCAGTCAATGAAGGAGGAAGTTTAAAATGGCTAAGGCTAAGTTTGAAAGGACAAAACCACACTGCAATATTGGTACCATCGGGCATGTCGATCACGGCAAGACGACCCTGACGGCAGCCATCACCAAGGTGCTCGCTGAGCGCGTAGCGGGAAACTCAGCTACGAACTTCGAGGATATCGACAAGGCACCGGAGGAGAGGGAGCGTGGTATCACGATTTCCACCGCGCACGTCGAGTACGAGACCGAGAAGAGGCACTACGCACACGTTGACTGCCCAGGCCATGCCGACTATGTAAAGAACATGATCACCGGCGCGGCGCAGATGGACGGCGCGATCCTCGTAGTTGCGGCTACGGACGGCGTCATGGCGCAGACGAAGGAGCACATCCTCCTGTCCCGTCAGGTAGGCGTTCCGTATATCATCGTATTCCTGAACAAGTGCGACATGGTCGATGACCCGGAGCTCATCGAGCTCGTCGAGATGGAGGTCACCGAGCAGCTTGAGGAGTACGGCTTCACCGATTGCCCGATCATCAAGGGATCAGCCCTCAAGGCCCTCGAGGATCCGTCAAGCGAGTGGGGCGACAAGGTCATGGAGCTCATGGACACCGTGGATTCCTACATCCCGGATCCGCAGCGCGACACCGACAAGCCGTTCCTTATGCCTGTCGAGGACGTGTTCACGATCACCGGCCGCGGCACCGTTGCTACGGGTCGTGTTGAGCGCGGTACCCTCCACCTGAACGAGGAAATCGAGATCGTCGGCATCAAGGAGGAGACCAAGAAGTCAGTCGTTACCGGTATTGAGATGTTCCGCAAGCAGTTGGATGAGGCTCAGGCCGGCGACAACATCGGAGTCCTTCTCCGCGGCATCAACCGCGACGAGATCGTCCGCGGACAGATCGTCGCGAAGCCTGGCACCGTCACCTGCCACACCAAGTTCACCGCGCAGGTGTACGTCCTGACGAAGGACGAGGGCGGCCGCCATACGCCGTTCTTCAACAACTACCGTCCGCAGTTCTACTTCCGCACGACGGACGTCACCGGCGTCTGCAACCTTCCGGCTGGCACCGAGATGTGCATGCCTGGCGACAACATCGAGATGACCATCGAGCTCATCCATCCGATCGCCATGGAGCAGGGACTTACCTTCGCTATCCGCGAGGGCGGCAGGACCGTAGGCTCAGGCCGTGTTGCTACGATCATCGAGTAATCTGTGGCGATAAAATATTATTGGTTAATCCGTGGCAATTAAATAAATTATAAAAAAAGCCGTCGCATTGAGAAATCAGTGCGGCGGTTTTTTCTAAATTTTTTCCACGAAAAGTGTAAGATTTTGAAATTTTTGGGTAGTATTATAGTAACAGGTCATAACAAGGAACCGACGGGGAGGTGATGGCGTATGGAGGACGTAGAGATAATCGACCTGTTTTTTGCGAGGTCGGAGCGGGCGATAACAGAGCTTGCGGGAAAGTATGGGAGGATGTGCAGGCAGGTTGCCTACAACCTGCTCGGGAACCTGGAGGATGCGGAGGAGTGCGTCAACGACACCTACATGGGCGCGTGGGACACTATCCCGCCGCAGAGGCCAAATCCGCTCGCGACGTATGTTTGCAAGATAACGAGGAACATCGCGCTGAAGAAATGCAGGCATGACAATGCGAAAAGACGAGGCAGGCACTACGAGATTTCGCTCAGTGAGTTGGAGGAGTGCATTCCGTCCGACAGGTGGAATCCGCAGAAGGAGACGGCGAGCGAGCTGACGGAGGCGATAGAGGGCTTCCTCGACACGCTCGATAAGAAAAGCCGGGTCATTTTCGTGAAGAGGTACTGGTATGCCGAGCCGGTGAAGGAGATAGCCGAGCAGGTCGGGATCAGCGAGAACCACGTCTCGGTGAGGCTCTCGCGCACGAGGAACAAGTTGAGGACATATCTGCAGGGAAAGGGGGTCGCAATATGAGTACGACAGAGTGGATTGAGGATGCAGTGGGAAACATTGACGACAGGTTCATACTTGAGGCGCTCGAGTATCGGCCGGGAAAAAGGACGAAAAAAATAGTTACTGCCTGTGTCGCGGCAGCGGCGGCGGTGTGCGTCATCGTGGGGCTTGCCGCATGGGGTGGCAGCAATCCTGGAAACAATCAGCAGATTGCCGTTGAACCGGACGTGGACACGGAGGCCGGCTCGGAGACAGCCGACAGCACGGAAACCGTGTTTGCCGAGGCCGAGGAGGGCACGAGCTTTCCCGAGATCAGCGTCACTCAAATCCGGCAGGTAGTTAATGGACAGGGGATGCTAGCCTACTCGCTCCTGTACTTTAATGATCTCATGTACACTTCGGCGGCAACGGAT
>JAJQIQ010000217.1:0-2602 GCA_021199135.1 Clostridiales bacterium
GTCCCCCACCGCCGTATCGAACGGCAGCGCGCGGGCGTAGAGCCTGTGCAGGAGCACCTGGAGCGCCCCTGCCCATGACTTCCCGGCGTCCTCGCAGCCAAGGAATATTTCCCTGAGCTCTGTGAGATTCGCCGGGTTGCACTTTACGAGCCAGCGGTACTCCTCCGGGAGGTCCTTGCACCCGGTGAGCCCGTCCACGAGCGTCCCGAGCGCCGCGCGGTCGCCGATGTTTACGGCCTGCGGCTCGCTGTAGGCGTCGTAGCTGTCCCATATGCCAAAGTCGGGGCCGCCGTCGCAGTCGTCGTAAGTGCCGACGTAGAGCCATTTCTTAGCCTCATTGAGGTTGGTGTAGCGGCCCTCCGCCTTGCGCTCGGCCTCCTTGCTCTTAAGGATTGCGAGCGCCTTAGCCTCGCCTTCCTTGGTGTCCGGGAGCAACGCCAGCACCTCGGTCTTGAAGGTGTCTGCCTCCGCTCCGTTGCCGTGGGTGTGCACCACGGCGATGTTTTTCTTTTCCATTTTATCCCTCCTTCTCCCCGCTCCCGGGGCCATGGTGTTGTCGGGAGAAACAAAAAAGAGCCAAGACGTGCGTCTTGACTTCGGTTCCCCTGACTTGGTTGATTGTACGGTTCCATGATACCACGGAGGCGCACCAATGTCAAGGGTGCGGGTGGCCCGCTGGCTGGCTTTCGTGCGCAAAAAAAAGAGAGGGCGGCGTAGCCACCCTCAAAAAAATCTTAGTTGGAATCAATCGCTCATCCGAGCGATGATCTCCTCGACCTCTGGCTCGGGCATATGCGCTGCCCGTGCAATGAGGCACGTCGGGTAGTTGTCCTCATGTAAACTGAGAATCATCTCAATCTGTGCTTGACGTTTGCCCTCTTGCCGGCCCTCTTCTCTCATTTCCTCACCAAAAAGCTGGGTCTCGGTTTCCTGGTCGAAAATTGTCTCGAGCATGTCGATGACCTCCTTTCTCCTGTCCCCGAGGTATTCCTCGAGGACGTTCCCGTCGCCGCAGATGCGTAGCGTCTCCTCGACGGCTTTCCTCGTGCGCCCGTGGAGCTTCACCTGTTCCGTGAGCACTCTCGCGAACACGACGTACTGGCTCAGTATGTCGTCCCCGCCGCCGCGGAACACCTTCACGCGCACGTCCAGCGCCGTCCGTTTCCCGCCGAAGAACTCCTCCGACAGCGAGATCTCCGAAGGGATGCTTGCTGGTTTGTCGCCCGTGTACACGACGTACAGCTCCGGCTCCGGGAGCTCGACCCTCGTTTCCGAGAACAGCCTCCTCTTTTGGCTGACGAGGAGCTGTTGGTACGTCCTCGCGATGTATATGAGCGCGCGGACTATGATGTTCGCCGTCCACGTGCTCTGCGCCTCGACGAGGATCAGCAGCCTGTTCCCCACGAGGAACCCCAGGTCGTTGTAGATGCCCGACACGAGGATCTGCTGCAGCGTGACGTACTCAAGGTCGTCCTCCGTGGCCTCAGCGTCCTCGGGATGGAGTGCCTCGTACAGCTGGAGCAGGTACTTCTTGATCGAGAACAGGTCGCGGAATACCCCGTCCTTAGCCGAGCGGCGGGGCTTAGCTTCCTCTCCCGGCGCCGTCACGGCTAAAATTTCTTCTTTCATGCCCTTTCTCCTTTCGATTATAGCATGATTTTTCAAAAATTGAAACATCAATTTCAGGAAATTCAGTTCCTGCACATCCGCCGCGAGTCCCTCTCAAGTGCCTTGGCGGCGTCCGGAGCGCAGCACAAGATGTGCGCCGGGACTAAATATATCGTCTCATCGTACGCGAAGTCATTGAACCATTCGCCCGTCAGCTCGGCCAGCTCTTCTCGCCCGTGCTTCTGGACTTCACGCGGGTTCACTTTCATGCTCGCCAGCCTCGCCCAGTCGCGGAGCAAGTCGGCGGCGCCTTCGCGGTTGATTTCGCCCGGCACTTTCAAGACGAGCGCCCAGTCCGCGGACGCGCACGACGGCGAGATTTTGTCGTGCCCGTCCGGAACGCGGATGTCGCACTCGCCGGTTTTCGGAGGCCCGAAAGACCACCCGGTGTTTTGCGTGACGTCCTCCGCCGCAAACAGGTCACCCGGCACCGGGTCGCCGTACCCCATCTTCCAGAGGTTGCGGTATATCTTCGCATACGCGCCGCCTATGCCTACAGGCTCGTGCGGGCTCGGCGCGTCGTTAAAGATATGTTTCCAGAAGACCCAGTACAGGCTCGTCTCCGGCTGCCGCTCCTCCGGGGCGACGTTAAGTCTCAGATCCATTTTTCCCTCCTTTCCGCGACATGGCGTCGCTTCTAGAAAACATGCAGGGCGGCAAAAGCCGCCCTGCATCAGTGTCCTGCCGCCTCTTGGCGGCTGCTTTCTCAGGCCATGAACCCCGCAAGTTTCTTGATTTTCACGATGTTCATCATGCCCGAGATGAGGCTCCCGAAGATGTCCTCCTCTCCGGAGACTCTCTCCGCCTCGCGGATGAGGCGCCGGCACTCTTTTCTGCCGACATCCTTCACGCCGCCGTCCAGGTCGAAGACGGCCAGGTACGCCTCGCGGAACCTGTCGTCCGCCATCGTGCCCGTGAAAGCGGGCTCTGGGGT
>JAJQIQ010000217.1:2612-3961 GCA_021199135.1 Clostridiales bacterium
TTTCTCTCATTCGTAATCACCTTCCTTCGCCGCTTCTTCGTCGAGCTCGACCTGCGCCTGGATGTAGGCGTCGCCGAAGAAGTTCAGGACACGTCCGAAGTTCTCGATTTCAAGAACTTCAGCGAAGTACGTCCGGAGCCCCTCCGTAAACTGCGCGGCCGTCTGGTTCATATATGGCCCGGCCAGGAGCTCCTCGATGATCCCACCAAAGAAGGTCTCGAGGTCGTCCTTGGCCTCTGGGTCGTCGATGTTCCCGAGGTCTTTCTGAAGTCCCCCGACGAAGAGCTTGAGCTTGCCCGCGATGTCCTCGTAGGCGTCGCTCCCGCGGTCGAGGAAGCCTCCTCCCATGTCGCGGAGGATGAGGTAGGCGAGCGTGTTCGCCGCCGTTGCCGCCGGCTTGATCATGCCGCGTCGCCTCCTTCCTCGTTCGGGAAGATTCCGAAGAGACTGAAGTACTCGTCGAGGTGCTTCTTGGCGAACTCGGCGATCTCCGTCCCGTAGTCAAAGAGGCCCTCGTCGAGGGTCTCCGCCTCCTTCTCGAACCTTCCCGCCCAGTCGAAGGCGTGGGCGAAGAGGTCGCGGGAGTCCCAGCTGTTCGAGGGGTACGACTTCTCGCACCTCTTCTGGAACTGGAAGCTGGCCTCCCAGGCGATGTCGAACAGGGCCTCCGCGAAGCGGAGCCGCTTCTCGGCGTCGCCCTCGGCGTCCTCGCCGGCAGTCTCCGCTTCCTCCGCGGCGTCCTGCTCCGGCTCGCCGTCAAGGGTTGAGAAGAACCCGTCCGGGACGGGCTCCCCGTCCTCCTCGAACACTGGAAGGAGCTGCCACTTTACGCCGTCCCCCAGCAGGTCGGCCATGTGCTCCGCCGGCTTCGTGTTCGGGTAGAGGTCGATGAGCGCCCACGCGGCGCCCTCCTCCTCAAGCCCAGAGTAATTGTCGTCGCAGTCCATGCAGGCGAATATGATCCACCTGCTGGCCGCGGCATCTGGGTTGGTTTTGAAGCCCTTCGCGGCGCTGCGGACGACGCCTGTGTAGTATTCATCCAGGCTTTCGTCGAGTGCCTCCGTCCGGAGCATTCCGGATACCCTCTCAGCGTGCTCGTCGTAGTCCTCGTACTCGTCGAGCCACGCCTTGAGCGTCTCCTCCGCCTCAGCTTCCGTCACCGCCCTGCCGAAGTCGACCGGCAGGGCATAGAAGCCGTCGAAGCAGCGGAGCGCCGCCTCGAATGTCTCAAGGGCCTTGCTCAGGCCCTCCATCGTCGTGTTTCCTTTCATTTCTTTTTTGTGTCGTTTTGCCCAATACAATGGGGGTGTGGTTTTAAAAAATCCCCGCCCCCCCCCCCCGACGACGGC
>JAJQIQ010000182.1 GCA_021199135.1 Clostridiales bacterium
CCCGGCCACCCGCAGGCAGCCGAGCGTTCCATAAGACCAATGTGAAATTAAAACTTCATCAGCTACCCAGCAGGCTTGACAGTGCGCTGGATGAGCTGTCGAGCTTGGAGAGCGCGGTCTCCATCGCGGCGAACTTGCTGTACCAGTAGTCCTCCTTGGTCGACAGCTTCGACTCCCAGTTCGCGATCGTCGTGGTGTAGTTCGCGTACTGCGTAGCCATCTCCTTGTCGTTGTATACCTTGTAGCGAGAGCTCATCGACGTGGACTGCATCTGGTCGTCGAGGGCCTTGTACAGGTTCGTCGTCAGCTGCTTGAAGAACTCAACCACGGTGTCCGGGTCGCTTATGAGCGCCGCCATCAGCTTGTCAGTGTTGCTGGAGGTGTTCTCGTCGTCCTCGTCACCGTCGATGTGGTATGCGTTCTGCTCGTTCTCCGGGGCGTTCAGGTAGCCGAGCGTCTGGATGCCGAAGCTCGAGAGCGTGTACTTGACGCCGTTTATCGTGATGGCGCCGGTCATCGCGTTCTCCATCGCGTTCATTACCGCGCCGAGCGAGGTGTCGCGGCGGAGAAGTGAATCCTTGATCTTCGTCTCCCACTTCTCAATCTCGGTGTCGGTCATCGAATCCTTGTCGTCGTCGGAGAGGACGTCGTAGCCGCTCGCCGAGTCCGCGTTGTAGTACTTCGTGATCTCGTTTATGATGCTGTTGTACTGGGTCAAGAAATCCTTGACCAGGTCGTAGAGCCCCTGCGTGTCGGTGCTCGTCGTGATTGAGATCGTATTCGACGACTCTTTCTGCAACTTGGAAGCATCAATCTCACCGGTTTCCGGATCCACATAACCGCTGTAGTCGGCATCGGTCACGCCAGTCACGGAAATCGTCAGCCCGTTAATCTGGAAATCATTCGACGAACTCGTGTATACCACGCCGTTTAAGACGATCATTGCGTCCGCCCCGTCAATTTTCACCGCAGAGCCGGAGGTGTCGGTCTTTAGCGCAGAGGTGAGGGTCACGTCGCCATTATCGTCCGTCTCGGCGGTGACAAGACCGAGGTTTGCGAGGAGCGTCGTGGAAACGGAGCCGTCCGAATCGACCGTCCTGGTGTATCCGGTGATATTGCCCTCATCATCAGTGACTGCTTGATAATCACCGGCATTTGCGCCGATCGTATACTGATTCGTGTAAGTGCCAGTGATGAGGGAAACGTTGCCGTTGCCATCGTCATAGATATCGGACTCATCAACCGCATCGCCGAGGAAGTAGTAAATTGTGTTGCCGTCGCTATCCTGCGTTTCTACAAGATCGTTGCCAAGGCTTGCTTTCAGATCCTCTATCTCTTCATCGCTCAGCCCATCGGTCTTTTCAGCCCACGCTTCTGCCGTGTAGGCCACATTAATATTGTAGCATGTACCATCGCCCGATGTGTAATAGCCGTTCTCTTCGCTCAAATCCTTGAGTGAGTAATAAGAATAGCTGCCATCATCATTGTAGACCTTGGTGTAGTCGCTCGCATCCCCGGAGAGCCCGTACATCTCCTCCTCGGTGAGAGTCTGCGTCGTACCCTCGACTGCGGAGAAGCTGATGTCGCTGAGGCCCGCGAACGAGATCGTCTTGGAGTTGGAGTCGAAGGTCGCCGTGACGCCCTGCTCGTTGAACTGGTCGAGGATGTCCTGGATCGTGGAGTACATCGTGACGTTGATCGTGCCGGTGTCTGAAGACCCATCCGCGTTTGTGTATGTGAAATTAAATGAGGTGCCCTCAGTGCTGTTCGTGATGTTGCCGACGGTCGTGCCGAGCGCAACGGTCGTGACGCTGCTGTCGAGCTGGATCGTGCTGCCCGTGAGCTTCGCGTCTGATGAAAGCCCGAGCGCGGAGAGAACCGCATTGCCCGAGGTCGTCTTCGCGGTGATCGTGAAGTCGCCGTCCGTACCGCTCGTCTTTGAGCTGATGTAGAAACGGCCCTGATCCTCGTCGAAGCTCGCCGTCAGCCCTGCGTTCTTGAGCGCAGATACGACGTCTGAAATCGTGCTGTCAGATTTCAGCTGGATTTCCGTCGTCACGTCTTTTCCGTCGTCATCCTTCGTCGTGACGTATATCGACCCCGTACTTGTCACGCCGAGGTCGGAGAGCTTCGTGTCGGACGTGATCGCGCTGCCGCTCGAGCTCGTGAGCTTGCCGCCCGTCAGGTACCCGGACTGCGCGGTCTGCAGCACGTTCAGCGTCTGCGTGCCTACGACTGCGGAGCCGCTTGAGCTGACCGTCGCCTTGGTCGTGTCGGAGCATGTCACCTTCTGCAGCGCATATGCCGCTGAATAGCGAAGGTTTGAAATGCTCGTGTATAGGCTGTAAATCTTGTCGTTAAGATCGCTCCAGATGTCCTGCTCCCAACCGAGCTTCGTCTGAAGGTTCGTGTACTTGTCTACTTGGCTGCTGTAATCGGATACGAGCGCCTCGATCATGGAATCGGTGTCCAGGCCGGAACTCAATCCTGTAATTCGCATTGTCATGTCACATTACCTCCTTAATACTACCTAACCTTTCCGTCCTAGCGCTTCTCATCTACCATGATCCCCGCCATCTCCCAGACCTTCGCGATCATGTCCAGGGTCTTCTCCGGCGGGTACTCGCGGATGACTTCCCTCGTGTCCTTGTCCACTATCTTGATCGTCACGCGGTTCGTCTTTTCATGGATTCCAAAAATCGCCTCGGAATTCTTTGCCCTGCGGTTGATCTCGTCCACCGCGTTCTTCATCGCGGTCTGAGACGCCTGCTGCTGATCCTGCGTCTGCGATGCCGCCTGCTGGCCAGCCGCCTGCTGACCGCTGCCCTCGGCATCTTCCCCGCTCAGCTGCTTCGTATCAATCGACGTGGTATCCTTTGCTATGGACTCCGAGGTGTTCGTGATCTCTGTGGCCTCTACTTTCGGCCTAGCCGCCTCTCTGGTCTCTGCAGTTGACACACTTCCCTGATACGTCATTGCTGCGCCTTTTACTGCTTCTATTGCTGCCATGATGATACCTCCTGTTCTCATCGTTCACGTTACTTACTAAATTAAATATCGGAGGGCGAACGCAAAAAGTTTACACCCTCCGACAAATTTAACCCATTATGTCCTTCAGCGCGGCGAGCCCGTCGAAGTTCAACGCCTCCTCGTTCTCCTTCTGGATCTGCAGGTAGACCTCCTTGCGATACACCGGTACCTCCCTGGGGGCCTGGATGCCGATCTTTATCTGGTCGCCACGGATGTCTAGGATCGTCAGCTCCACGTTGTTGTTGATGACGAGCGCTTCGCCTTTTTTCCTGGTAAGTGCCAGCATGTTATTCACCCGCCTTCTCTTTTATGGTCTTGATGAGGTCGTAGATCTTGAACTTGATCGGGTAGTCGTCCTCGACTATGAGCTGCATGGCCTTGCGGTTGTCCATGTTTATGACGATCGGCGCCTTGAGGTTCACCGAGAACTCCTTGATGTCGCGCGGCACAGTCGCCGTCACGAGGACATAGGTGTTGTCGTCGGTGAGCTCTCCGAGCGGCGCGATTATCTCCTCGCTGACGTTCGGGTTGTAGTCCTCCGCGACGATGTGCGGGTTTATGACCGGAAACGCAATGTCCGTGTCGTCCATCGACTGCAGCCACATGATCGACCTGTCGCGGTCCTCCTTCTCCATGTCGAAGATCAGCGCGAAGCATTTGAGGTCGGGGAAGCCTATCATCCCCTGCTCCATAGTGATGAGCTTGTCGTCCGCGACCTCGATTTCCCCGAATATCCTTGTGTTTGCTTTCATAATTTTCTCTCCCACCTCAATAATAGTCTATAAAGATGTTGTCATTATACACTTATTGCCGTCAATTTGCCACAACTTCATGAAAAGTTCACAAAGCGGATAAAAAGAAAAGCGCGGCGGCGTGAGGATTTTTCGGTCCCCGCGTTGCCGCGCCCAATTGCGTTTTATAGGAAGTTCAAAAGCGTCTGCGAGTTGAGCTTCGCCGCCGCCTGGAGGCTCGCGGTGTACGCGTCGTAGGCCGCGTAGTAGTCGATGATGATGTCCGTGATGTCGCGGTCGTCGTTCGTGGACTTGAGCTCCTTGACCGTCGTCTGCTGGTCCTCGACGCGGGTCTTGATGACGTTCAGCCTCTGCTCGACGCAGCCGACCTCGGTGATCGCGCTGTTCACCTTCGTGAAGTAGTTGTTGAAGTTCGTGATGTACTGCTCGTAGGTCTTCTGCATGTTGTCGTTCGCGTAGTCCGCTTCCTTCTGGGCCGCATCGATGTAGGTCTGGAGCATGGCCTGGGCGTCGTCGCTCGAATACTCCTCGAGCTCGGTCATGGACTGCAGCGTCTCGAGCTTGCTGTTTGCGTCTATCGCGGCGGAGACCACGTTTATCAGCTCCTCGACGTCGCGGGCGATGCTCGTGTCGAATATCTCGCTCGCCTCGATGTTCGCCGAGAGGGTGATGCCGGTCGAGAGCGTGAAGTCTATCTTCTGCTCCCGCTTCGTGTATGTCACGGTGTTCGCGTCCGGCTGGGTCATGCGGCAGTCGTAGTAGTACTCGGGCCGCGCGTCCTCCGCGTTAAATCCGGTCTTCGTGTAGGTCACGTCGATCGTCGCGTCGGATTTCTTGAGCATCGCTTCGACATCCGAGCTGAAGATCAGCTCGCCGGTGGACTGGATGTAGATGACCTCGCCATCTTCCAATGTTTTGCCGACACCGGTCTCATCATCGAGCGTCGCCTGATACCAGTCGTCCTCGGTCGCGTAGACGGTCACGTCGAGGTCCGTCGTCGTCTCGTTGCCGTCATCGCCGGTCACGGTGTAGGACACGGAGAATGCCAGGTCGTCGTTGTCGGTCGCGCTGTAGGCCATGCGGAGACGGTAGTAGGTGTTCTCGCCGACCACGGTCTCGCAGTCGCCCATGTCCTCGAGGTCCGAGATGGACGTCGGTATCTCGGTCGTGCCGTAGTAGTAGCGCTGCTCGGAGATCTCGCTCGCGGAGAAGCTCTGGTCGATCTCGTAGGTCACGTCCTCGTCGTCCTCGCCGAATGTCAGCATCGAGTTCGTCTTGTAGCCGGTGAATACCGTGCGGCCCGCGTAGTCCGCGTTACCCTCGGTGTATACCTGCTCAGCGAGCGCCTGGAGCTGGGAGAGGATGGTGTTGCGGTCCTCGTCGGTCAGCGTCCCGGTCGAGCCGTTGACGCAGAGCGTGTGGATGTCGGTCAGGATGCTCCCCATGTTGGAAAGAGCGGTGCCCGCGATGTCGAGCCACGCCTCCACGTCGGAGCTGTTCGTCAGGTACTGGTCGATGTGGCTCAGGCTCGTCTGCAGGCGCAGCGAGCGGATCGCCACCACCGGGTCCTCCGACGCGCGGGATATCTTCTTCTGCGTCGTCATCTGCGTGTTGTACTTGTCCACCATGACCTTGTTGTTGTTGATGTTGCGCTTCGCGTTGTCGGTGATCATGTTGTTGGTTATTCGCATTGCCATGTGTGTTGCCTCCATTCTTAAGGCTATGTTTAACTTCCCTGTAAATGCCCGTCTGAATGTCCGTTTCAGCTTTTTGATGTTTACGCTTTAATTAAATCGCGATTTAATTTCCTGCTATTTTATCAGGTCACACCCGTCTCGTTGATGAGTTTGTCGTAGAGCTCGTTCATGACCGATACCATCTTCGACGCGAGGTTGTACGCGTTCTGGAACTTCACGAGGTCGAGCGCCTCCTCGTCCTCGTCGACGCCTGACACCGACTGCCGGAGGTTCGAGATCGTGCCCTCCATGTTGGAGTAGTTGTTTGAGTAAATCTCGACCTTGTTCACGTCGACCGTGACGTCGGAGAGCAGGGTCTCGAGGAATTTCTCCGCCGTGTCGCCCCTGAACATCTTCACGCCGCTCTGCAATGTCAGCAGCTGCTCGACGATGTCGTAGGCGTCGACGCCGTCCACGATGGACTCGGTCGTCGCGAAGTATCTCGGATCCCTGATGGATCTCTGGTTCACCTCGACCGTCGTCGCGGTCAGCAGGTTGTATATGTTGGTGTAGTCGGCGTCGGAAGTGGTCGAGCCGATCGTGACCGTCTCCGCCCCGTTCTCGAGCTCTTCCATGTATGCGTAGTAGTCGTCGAACTCGTACTCATTGCCGGTCAGCGTCATCGCCGCGAAGAAGCTTCCCATCGACTCGGAGTCGAGCGTCTCGCCGCCGTACTCGAGGTTGTTGAACGCCTCGGCGAAGTTGCGGAGGAACTCGTTTATCTGCGCCTGGTAGTACGGGATGCCCATCGTGTTCACGCTCGTGCCGCAGGTGAGCGTCGAGCCGACGCGGGTCTCGCCGGTGCCGGTGTAGGTCTCCGGCGTGAGATTGAACGTGAACGATACGAGCCCGTCCTCTCCGAGCTCCGCCGTCCAGCTCTCGTAGGTGTATGTCTTGCTGCCGATCGTGAGCGTCCCGGAATCCGGGAGGTTCAGCTTGTTCACGTCCGTGATCGAAAGGTTCTCTATCGTAAACGACGTGATGTAGTTCGTGCCGTCGACGGTCTCATACTCTGCGTCCGTGACCGTGCCCGAGAGGTTCTCGGCGTTCGTGCCGTCGCGGAGCGCGAACAGCGCCTTGAGGCTGCCGCCCGCCGTGCCAGTCGTCGCCGCGAATGCCATGCCGGTGTCCGACCAGATGATGGAGTACATGCCATCCGCGTCGGTGTCGTTGTTCTTGTAATCGGAAGCGACGCACTCGAGCGTGCGGTAATCGTTGCCGTCGACGAGCACCTGCCCGTTTATGAACACGCGGTAGTTCGTGCCGCCGAGGTCCTCGCCGTTTGAGTTGTGGACGTCGAACTCCTGCGTCTCGACGCTGACTATCTGGGACAGCTGGTCGATCAGCACCGCGCGCTGGTCGCGAAGTTCGTTCGCCGTGCCGCCGCGGACCTCGATCATGTTTATCTGGTAGTTGAGCTCGGAAATCTGCTCCGCGATCGAGTTGATCTGGTCGACCTCGGTCTTTATCTCGACGTTGCAGTCCTCCTGGATCTCGAGGAGGCTCTGTGAGAGCGCGTTGAAATACGTGCAGAGGTTCTGCGCCTGATTGATGAACTGCGTGCGCACGCTCTCGTCCGCCGCGTCGGTCTTTAAGGTGTCGAGGCCGTTGAACATCTTCGAGAGCAGCGTCGTGAACCCGGTCGTCTCGCCGTCGTCAGCGAACAGCGTCTGCACCTGATCGAGGTAGTAGAGCATCTGGTCGTAGTAGCCGAGGCTCGAGTTGTTCTCCCAGTATTTCTGGTCGTAGTAGAGGTTGCGCTCCTGCGTGATCTCCGTCGCCGCGACGCCCGTGCCGGTGCTGCCGTAGCTGGCATACACGCGCAGCGGCGCCGTCGCCTCGAGCACCGTCGTCTGCTTCGAGTAGCCCTCGGTCTGGACGTTTGAGATGTTGTTCGCGACCGTGTTTATCGACGCCTGGAACGCCGTCAGGCCGCTCGCCGCTATGTTTAGTCCGAAGAATGTGGATGGCATAGGCTGCCTCCTTCCTCACTTTCTGTGAAAAATTAAATCTTGATTATATTAAGCCCGTGCAAATTAGCTCGGTCATCTCGCTTATCACGGTGAAGAACCGGCTCGCCGCATTGTACGCCGCCTGGTACTTGATCATCTTCGTCAGCTCCTCGTCTGAGGATACGCCGATGACCTGCTGCCTCATGCTGTCGATGGAGGCAAGCCCGCCGTCGAGCGTCTCCGCCGCGGTCTGGCAGGTCTCGCCCTCGGTGCCGAGGTCGGTGATGATCCTGTTGTAATAGGTCTCGATCGTGCAGGCATTCTTGTCGTATGGGCTGACGTAGAGGTCTGCCGTGTCGAAGAGCTCCGCGAGCTTCGCGCCGATGTCGTACGCGACCGTGTCGACCGCGCCGTTGTTCTCGTAGGCCGGCATCAGCGTGATCTGGTTCTTGAGCTCCTGGTTTATCGTGAGGGAGCCGATCGTGTAGCATGTGCTCTTGTCGGTCGGGTCCTCTTCATTATATATGTAGTAAGCGTTGCCCTCGGAGTCGTACGCCGTCGTGTATCGGTCGCAGCCGTCGCGCACGAAAATCTCCCTCGGGGGAAGCTCGCCGTCCACGCCGACCGCGCAGTTTGCGGTGTCGAGGATGAGCGTGCTCGATGAGAGCGTGAGCTGGTTGCCGTCCTCATCGAGGAGGGCGTTTCCGTCTGCGTCGTAGAGCGCCGTGCCGTCAAGGTCGTCGCCGGCCTCGGTGTTCGGGCTGAACGCCTCGTTTATCTTCGTGACGACCGCGTTGAGCAGGCGATCGATCTGCGCCTCGACGAGCGACAGGATCGAGGTCGATACCGCAGAGTAGCTGTCCTCGTCGTCCAAATCTGAGGATACGCCGTACTTGCTGCCGCGCACGATGAGCAGCGACTTGATGCTGCCGATATCGGTGTTCGCCTCGGTGGAGTAGCCGCCAGTCGTCTTGAAAGCATTGTAGTACTTCGGGTTGTCCGGGTCTGAGAGGTTGGACAGCTGCGGCCAGTACGGGGTGTAGAAGCCGGTCGACTTGTCCGTGTAGACGTCCATGTTGTAGCACTTGTTGTCGTCTATGAAGCGCACACCCTCGATGTCCACGTACACGAAGCCCGTGGAATCCTCGGTCACGTCGATGTTGACATAAGAACCCAGCTGGTCGAGCAGGTAGTCGCGCTCGTCGCGGAGCGTCATCGCCGTCTCGACGCCGCCCGCCTCGACTTTCTGTATCTGAAGATTCAGTTCATAAATCCTGTTGCCGATTTCATTTACCGTGTCGACCTGTTCCTTGACCTGGTCGTTTAGGGTAGACTGGTAGCTCTTCAGCTCCGAATAGATGGACTGGCTCCGGCTCAGCAGCAGCTCCGCCTTCTGGAGCACGAGGTTCTGCACGGTGGAGTCCGCCATGTTTGTCGAAAGCTCCTGGACCGCCTGCCACATGTCGGCGATGCTGTCGCCGAACTCCTCTCCCTGCAGCTCCTGAAGCATATCCTCGACATAGGTCGCGGTCTCCGCGCGGACGTTGTAGAACTCCTTGCGGCCTGCCTCCTGCCGGTATGTTTTGTCCAAGAAAATGTCCCTTGCGTGTACGACGTCGCCGATTGAGACGCCTAAGCCTGACTGCTGATAGTTGACGTTGGTCGCGGTCTTCTTGAGCGTCATGTAGTTCATGTCGGTGAACAGCACCTGCTGCCGCACATAGCCCGCGGTGTCAACGTTTGAGAGGTTGTTCGCCGTCGTGTTCAGTGCGTTCTGCGCGCTCTTGAGCCCGGACGTGCCTATATAAAATGATCCGAATCCGTTTGCCATGACCTCGTCACTCCTTCACTGCTGATGATAAATGCCGTCCATGGCAAATGTAGATCTTTGTCTTCCTGCTTTAGTTAAATCTTAGTTTAACTTTGCAACCCTTGCTTCCTTGCGAAATACTGGTTAATTTCTTGCGCTTATGGAATTGCTAAATCCTGATTTAATTTCTGCCTCATCGCTGTTCCTTCAGCTTGAAGCATCAAATCCGCTGCTTCCGAGGATCGAGCCAGTGTTCAATGCGCTCTTGTCGTAGTTCGCGGTCTCCGGCGCCTGCCTCATGCTCCGGAACAGTGTCAGGTCATACTCGTTCAGCTCGATCGCCTGGTTGATGAGGATGGCGTTCTCATCGTTTATCGCCCTCATCTGGTTCGCCGCCTCGAGGAGCGAATCTCGCGCTTCCTTCAGCTTCTGCTGCACGTCCGGCTGATTGCCGAGGCTCTCGATGAGCTTCGTCACGGTCATCTGGCCTTCGGTCTGGCCCATGACTGTCGCGATGTCCGTCAGTGCCTGGAGCTGGCGGTTGCTCAGGGCGATGAGCTCGTCCCCGGCCAACTGCTCCTTGCCGGTGATCTCCTCGAGCCCCGGGACATCCACCTTTATGAGCACGTCTCGCTTCTTCTCGCCGTACTCAATCAGCGTCTGGTATACTTTTTTCTCCTCGTCGAGGATTTTCACCAACTCTTCTACCAAACTAGCCACAGCAGATTCCCCTTACTATTATAATGATACTACGGATTGCTCCGTGCTACGGTCTCCGCTCCGCTCCGGTCCGTGCTTGACAGGTGCCACCGGCACCTAGCACCTCTCGCAATCCTACATCCATTCGCATTCCGCTAATTTTTCTACGAAAAATTGCTCCATTGCTCATGTCTGTTAGGGTCCCAAATCCCGCCAAAAATGAGTAAACTCATTTTGGCGCTGCTTTTGTCCCCTGTATCACTCATATGAGTGCGTTGTACTTCTCGAGCAGCTTGCTCGCGAAATCGCCCTCGTCCACGCTGTACGTCCCTGCATCTATCATGGATTTGAGCTGTGCGACCTTGCCGTCCCTAGTGTCGGACGTCTGCGCCACCGCCGTCTTCGCGACCTGGTAATCGCGGCCTGCCTGCGAGATGGACAGCTGGTCTGCCGCCGCCGCCCCTGCGGCCTTCGCCTGACTGGTCTTTACGGTCTTCGTGACGCCGTATGCCTGATTTATCATGCCATATGAGTCTATACGCATAACAGCATCTCCTTTCTTTTCCCTTTTTACAAAAACACTTTTGCCTTCTTGTCTACTTGTTTTATCGGACGATTCGGGAGATACTTTAGTGGGAAATCGAAATTTTTGCGGGTAAAGTGAGGCACAGGGTTGAAAAAATGGGATTTTTGACGTATAATGAAAAGGGAATTGGGGATTTTTGACACATGACCGGAAAAAAATTTGGGGATTCTTGACAAATTGTTGCGAAAAGAAAAGGGGTTTCTTGACAAATAACATAGAGAAAATTTGGGGATTTTTGACATAGAACTGTTCTTAGGGAAAGGAACGCTGATTTTATGGTATTTGAGAGAAAACTGTATCAGAAGATGCTGGAATGGAAAAATGAGTCCTGCGGACGGTCTGCCCTCCTCATCAAGGGAGCGCGGCGCGTCGGCAAGTCCACCCTCGCCGAGGATTTCGCAAAGAGAGAGTACGAGAGCTACCTCCTCATTGACTTTTCTGCGGCTTCGGAAGAAGTATACAGGCTGTTTTCCGACCTCTCCGACTTGGATTACATCTTCTTTCGGCTTCAGATGATATATCGTGTGGACCTCATCGAGCGGAAGTCCGTCATCATCTTCGACGAAGTCCAGCAGGCGCCGCTCGCGAGGCAGGCTATCAAGCATCTCGTGAAAGACCACCGCTACGACTACATCGAGACCGGCTCACTTCTTTCTATTAAAAAGAACATCAAGGACATCGTGATCCCGAGCGAGGAGACGAGGGTGCAGCTGTTCCCGATGGACTACGAGGAATTCTGTTGGGCGCTCGGCGACAAAGTCACCGTGCCGCTACTGTGCACCGCCTTTGACAAGCGTCAGTCCCTCGGCGACGACATAAACCGGCGGATGATGAGGGCCTTCCGCATATATATGCTCATCGGCGGGATGCCGCAGGCAGTGGAATCCTACATCGAAACGAACAACATGAGCGAGGTTGACAAGATAAAGCGGAACATACTTGAGATGTACGAGGAGGACTTCAGGAAAATCGACTCTTCCGGCAGGGCGGGCATCCTCTTTGACGCCATCCCTGCGGAGCTCTCCAAGAACGCCTCCCGCTATCAGGTGGCGAGCGTCGTCCCCGGGAGCCGGGAGGAGCGCGTCAGGGAAGTTCTCGCGGACATGCAGGACACCATGACAGTATATGTCTCCTACCACGCCAACGACCCCAGCGCGGGAATGTCGCTCAGCCGCGACCCCGACCGCTACAAACTCTTCCTGTGTGACACGGGGCTGTTCGTGACGCTGGCGTTCAAGGACAAGGATTACACCGAAAACGAAATCTATGACAAGCTCTTAAACGACAAGATACGGGTAAACCTCGGCTACCTGTACGAGAACATGGTCGCGCAGATGCTGCGCACCGCAGGAAACGACCTGTTTTACTACACTTTTCCGAAGGAGACCTCCAACCACAACTACGAGGTGGATTTCCTGCTCTCAAACAAGGGAAAAATCTGCCCGATCGAGGTGAAGTCGTCCGGCTACAGGACGCACGCCTCGCTCGACGCCTTCACGGAAAAATTTTCCGGCCGCATCCGCGACCGCTACATTATATATACGAAGGATCTCCGGCAAGATGGCGACGTGCTGTATTTGCCGTTTTATATGACAATGTTTTTGTAAAGGAGGCCACCCATGCAATACCAGAACCCGACCATCTGCTGCGACGGCGGCCGCAACTGCGCACTTTGGAAGATAGTAGGATTTTAAACCTGCGCACTTTGACATTTTGATGTGTATTCAGACCTGCGCACTTTGGAAGTTAAAGCAAATATTTATACTTGCGTACTCCTGCAAAACGCTGTATTTTCATGATGCTCTCGGGGGAATGCCAAAGGCCGTGGCTGAATACCTGGACCATGACCGCAGCTTCGCGTACGCCGACGCGGAAAAGCGCGACATCCTGTCGCTGTATGCGGCGGACATCATGAAAATTGACGCCCGCTACCGCTCGAAAGTACGCGCGGTTTTTAAACAGATTCCGGGATTCCTCTCGCGCCACGAGAAGCGCGTGGTGCTGTCGGATGTCGGCTCCGCCTCGTTTGAGAGGTATCACGACGCGTTTTTCTGGCTGGCCGACTCGATGATTGCAAACGCGGTGATGCAGGAGCTGACGTCGAGCGGCTACAGGCCTTATTTTTACACGCGCTACAACACCGAAAAGCACCGCAACGACATCGAAATCGACTTCCTCATCTCCAACCGCAGCAAGACGAACTGCAGGATTTTCCCCATCGAGGTCAAATCCACTGACCGCTACTCGGTCAAGTCGCTGGAGCGCTTTCTGGACGTCTTTGGGCGGCGCGTCGGCCAGGCGTATGTGATTCACACAAAGAATCTGCGCACGACGGAGAGGATAAAATATTTGCC
>JAJQIQ010000260.1 GCA_021199135.1 Clostridiales bacterium
TCTGCAGCGCGTTCACGCTGACCGCATGGCTGTATATTTTGAGGTCGATGGGATTCATTTGAATGACACAGGAAAATAAATAACAGAGTGCGTAGCACGGAGAAATCCGTTGTATCATTATACGGAGGCAGAGGAAAAAATGATTTACACAGTCACCTGCAACCCCTCGCTGGACTATGTCGTAAGCGTGGACGGGATGAAAATCGGGAAAGTGAATCGGACGAATGACGAGCGGATCCTGGCCGGGGGCAAGGGGATAAATGTCTCGATGGTGCTTAACAATCTCGGGGTGGAGACGACCGCGTTCGGCTTTGCGGCGGGATTTACCGGGGATGAGATCGAGAGGATTTTGTCAGGAAAAAATATCCGCACTGATTTTATCCGCGTGAGCGGGATGAGCCGCATCAATGTGAAAATTCGCGCTGGAGAGGAGAAGGTGGGTGGGGAGACGGAGATAAACGGAAGGGGACCGCAAATTGAAAAAAAGGATGCAGCAACTTTGCGAGAAAAAATATCGCATCTGGGGGAAGATGACGTGCTCGTCCTGGCGGGGAGCATCCCGTCGGGAGTCCCGAATTCCTTTTACCGCGATCTGATAAATTTAATTGACGCGAATAATGTGCGCACTGTCGTGGACGCGACCGGCGAGCTGCTCACGGGCACGCTTGCGCAACATCCTTTTTTAATCAAGCCGAATGTCCACGAGCTCGGCGAGATTTTCGGGAGAGAATTGAGGACGCGGGATGAGATAATATCCTGCGCGAGGGAGCTGCAGAGGCGAGGCGCGGCAAACGTGCTTGTTTCGATGGCGGGCGACGGCGCAATCCTCGCTGCGGAGGACGGGCGGATATACGAGGGCGACGCGCCGGCGGGCGAGCTCATAAATTCCGTGGGTTCCGGGGATTCGATGGTGGCGGGATTCCTGTACGGATATCTCACCGAAAAAAATTATGCGGAGGCCTTCCGCTGGGGCGTGTGCGCGGGGAGCGCGAGCGCGTTTTCGGAGGAATTGGCGACGAGGGAACAAGTGGAAAGATTGCTTGCCGATTACACGGCAAAAGTACCAGACATTAAATGAAGATTTAATTTTTATAGGAGAAGAAAACCATGATCGTATTGCAGGGGCAGGGAGTTTCGGGCGGCCTTGCCAGAGGCCCGCTGTATTTTTTCAGGCGGCCTGACAAAAATGTAAAAAAAATAATCACGGACGACATCTCCGCGGAGACAGAGAGGCTTATGTCCGCGATAAAAAAATCGGCGGAGCAGCTCATCGCGCTCACGGAGCAGTGTACCGAGGAGAGCGGCAAGGCGGCGGCGCATATGTTTGAGGCGCACGCGATGATCCTCGAGGATGAGGTCTACCTGGGCGCAATCGACCAGATCATGCGCGACGAGCGCTGCAACGCGGAGTTTGCCGTGTACGAGGCGGGGGAGCAGTTCGCAGCGATGTTTGCCGCGATGGACGATGCGTATATGCGGGCGCGGGCGGCCGACGTCAGGGACGTGACCGAAAGGATTTTAAACAACCTGACAGGGACGCACGAGGGCGGGATCGACGCGGACGTGCCGATAATTTTGGCGGCGGACGATTTGACCCCGTCCGAGACGCTTCGCCTGGACCACTCGAAAATACTTGGATTCCTGACGCGGGAGGGCTCCGCGAACAGCCACGCCGCGATCCTTGCGAGGACGATGGGGATACCGGCGATCTGCGGCATCGGGGATGGCCTTGATGATGAGTATGACGGCATGGAGGCTTGCATTGAGGGGGAGAGTGGGGTAATCTGGCTTGAGCCCGACAGCGCGACGCTCGCGGAGTGGGAAAATAAATATAAAATTGAGGAAGAAAATAAGAGGCAGCTCGAGGCGGTGGTGGAGCGCGAGGATGTAGCGGAAGATGAAGGGAAAATAAGGATCACCTGCAACATCTCATTCCCCGAGGATGTGGCGGCCGTGAGGGCAAACGGCGGGCAGGGGATAGGGCTGTACCGCTCGGAATTTCTTTTTTTGTCATCCGACCATGCGCCGACGGAGGAGGAGCAGTTTTCGGCTTACCGCACGGTCGCGGAGGCGATGGACGGGCACAGGGTCGTCATCCGCACGCTCGACATCGGCGCGGACAAGCAGCCCGCATATTTTGATTTGAAAAAAGAGGAAAATCCCGCCATGGGAATCCGCGGAATTCGTTTTTGCCTGAACAATCCCGAGATATTCCACACGCAGCTTCGGGCGATCTACCGGGCGAGCACCTACGGGAAAGTGGCGGTGATGTTTCCGATGATAACGTCGGCCTGGGAGGTGCGGGAGTGCAGAGGCATCTGCAGAGAAGTCACGGAGGAGCTGGAAACAGAGGGGATTCCCTTTGACCCGGACGTCGAGATCGGGATCATGATCGAGACCCCGGCGGCGGTATTGATTGCGGATGAATTGGCGGAGATTTCAGATTTTTTCAGCGTCGGGACCAACGACCTGACGCAGTACACCTTGGCTTGCGACCGCGAGAGGGGAGACTTAGGGAAATTTTTCGACCCGAGGCATCCTGCGGTGATAAACGCGATAAAAATCGCAGCGGAGGCGGCGCACAGGGCGGGCATCTGGATCGGAATCTGCGGCGAGCTCGCGGCAGACCCCGAACTTCTCCCGGCATTTATCGAAATGGGAATCGACGAGCTTAGCGTCTCGCCCCCGTCGGTCATGCCACTCATCGAGGAGATAAGGGAATATTCGGTTGACAGCTTGGGCAATCACTGATAGAATCATTTCATATTGAGAAAAAGAAAGCGAGGGCATAAAGATGAGCGATTACAAGATTGGCACGCGCTGCGTGCAGGGCGGGTACACGCCGGGGAACGGGGAGCCGCGGCAGATCCCGATCGTGCAGTCCACGACGTTCAAATACGCGACGAGCGAGGACATGGGAAAGCTGTTCGACCTCGAGGCGAGCGGATATTTTTACACGAGGCTGCAGAACCCGACCAACGACTATGTGGCGGCGAAGATCGCCGAGATGGAGGGCGGCACGGCGGCGATGCTGACGTCCTCCGGGCAGGCAGCGAACTTTTTCGCTTTGTTTAATATTTGCGAGTGCGGCGACCACATCGTCTCATCGTCGTCGATTTATGGCGGCACGTTCAATCTTCTCTCAGTTACGATGAAAAAAATGGGGATAGAGACGACGTTCTTGAGCCCGGACGCGACGGAGGAGGAGCTTAACGCGGCGTTCCGCCCGAACACGAAGGCGGTTTTCGGCGAGACGATCGCAAACCCCGCGCTGACTGTGCTCGACATCGAGAAATTCGCTCGTGTCGCGCATGAGCACGGCGTCCCGCTGATCGTGGACAACACGTTCCCGACGCCGGTGAACTGCAGGCCGTTTGAGTGGGGCGCGGACATCGTCACGCACTCGACGACGAAATACATGGACGGACACGGCGCGGCCGTGGGAGGGGCGATCGTCGACAGCGGCCATTTCGACTGGATGGCTCACGCCGACAAGTACCCGGGGCTCTGCACGCCGGACGAGAGCTACCACGGCATCACCTACGCCGAGAAATTCGGAAACGAGGGCGCGTTCATCACGAAATGCACCTCGCAGCTGATGCGCGACCTCGGCTCGATCCAGTCCCCGCAGAACGCGTTTATCTTAAACCTCGGGCTGGAATCTTTGCATGTGCGGATGGCAAAGCACGTCGAGAACGGCCAGGCCGTCGCGGAGTTTCTGTACAACCACCCGAAGGTTGCATACGTGAATTACTCTGGGCTGCCGACGGACAAATATTACGCATTGGCGCAGAAATATATGCAAAGCGGCGGCTGCGGGGTAGTTTCTTTCGGACTCAAGGGAGGCCGCGAGGCCGCGTCCATTTTTATGCGCGAGCTGAAGCTCGGCGCGATCGAGACCCACGTCGCGGACGCGCGGACCTGCTGCCTCAACCCGGCGACCTCGACGCACCG
>JAJQIQ010000044.1 GCA_021199135.1 Clostridiales bacterium
ACAAGAGATTCATCGGGAGATTTTTCCGATTCTGCCTCGAGAAGGGCGAGCGCGGAGGCATGAAGCTCAAAAAAAAGGCGGGGCGCGGGCTGTTTTTGGCGCTGCTCCTGTTTGTCGGGATCCCGGTCCCCGGGACGGGCGCCTGGACCGGCACCTTGGCGGCGAGCATCCTCGACATGGGCTTCCGCTCGACGACCCTCGCCGTCGTGCTCGGCGTGCTCCTCGCCGGGGTCATCATGATGACCCTCAGCTTCGCGGGGGTGAATGTATTGTAGTTTATAAGCGAAGCAAAGAAATTAAATCTAGATTTAATTAATGCCCCTTGCATTGTCTTGGGGCGGGCGTAGTATTTGATTTAAAGGAGGACAGCATAATGAGGCTAGCATATGTATTCACGGACCACATGGTCCTGCAGCGCGGCAAGCAGATTGCCGTCTGGGGCGAGACCGATGAGGAGAATGTGAGGGCAAAAATCACCGAGGACGGCGGCAACGAGCTCTGCATCGCGAGGGCCGCGACGTCTGACGGAAAATTCTGCGTCTGCCTGCCGCCGATGGAGGCGGGCGGCCCCTATGAGCTGACGGTCTCCGACGGCAGGGAAAAAATAAAATTCTCCGACGTGATGATCGGCGAGGTCTGGCTCGCGGGCGGACAGTCGAACATGGAACTCGAGCTCTCAAATAGCGCCGAGGGCGAGGAGGAGCTCTCAAAAATTGAGGGCGAAAATGTCCGCTATTATTACGTGCCGAAGGAGCCTTGGGAGAACGACGAGCTCAAAAAGAAAGAGGAGGAGAGCACGTGGGAGCGCCCGGACGCAGAGGCCTCAAAAAAATGGTCGGCGGTCGCCTTCCATTTTGCGAAAAATGTCTCAAGAAAACTCGGAGTTACTGTAGGGATAATCGGCTGCAACTGGGGCGGCACTTCGGCATCATGCTGGATAAGCAGGCATAAGCAGCTTGAGAGCCAAAAGACCGATTCCTACGTCCGGGAGTATGACGAAATCGTCGAGCACCAGGACATGGACGAGTATCTGCGGGAGCGCGAGCACTACCTTGCCTACCAGGCGGAGTTTGACAAGAACGTCTCAAACTATTACGCGACCCACGAAAACCCGACCTGGGACGAGGCACTGGAGCTGTTCGGGGAGAACCTCTACCCCGGGCCGGTCGGGCCATACAATGAGCACCGTCCCGCGGGGCTCTACGAGGTGCTGCTCAAAAAAGTATGTCCTTATTCGCTGCGCGGATTTCTATACTATCAGGGCGAGGAGGACGACAGGAAGCCGGACACATATTACGAGCTCCTTCGCGCGCTGATCGAGCAGTGGAGGGAGGACTGGGAAGACGACTCGCTGCCGTTTCTCATCGTGCAGCTCCCGGGCTTTGCGAACGTGGGCGAGAAGGATTTCAAGAACTGGCCCCTCATCCGCGACGCCCAGATGCGGGCCTACGAGACAGTGAAAAACACCGGGATCGCGATAACGATAGAGTGCGGCGAGTATGGAAACATCCACCCGACGAAGAAGGAGACCGTCGGAAAGCGGCTCGCGCTCCAGGCGCTCTGCCACGTCTATCACCAGATAGGCGAGGGCGAGGCGGCGGGGCCGATGTACGACAGCTGCTACGTGGCCGGGAACTGCCTCATGATAAAAATAAAAAATTGTCCCGGCGGGCTGATTGAAAGAAATAATGTCGGCGGATTCGAGATCGCGGGGGCGGATAAGGTATATCGCCGCGCAAATTACCAGATGATGGGCGACGGCCTGATTTCGGTCTCATCGCCGGCGGTGAGCGCACCGAAATATGCGCGCTACCTCTGGTGCAACTATCAGGAAGTCGGGATTTTCGGCAGGAACGGGATTCCGCTCGCGCCGTTTCGGACGAGCAGAGGCGACGGCAGCAAGGCAAGCTTCGATGAGGAGAAGTAATGAACAAGAAAAATCGCACGGGTCGCATCCGCTGGGATAAACTGGACAACACCGCAAACCTCTTCCCGTCGATCGCGGGCGAGAGCATGACGAACGTCTACCGCATCAGCGTGACGCTTACGGAGGATGTCCAGCCGGAACCGCTGCAGGAGGCCTTGGACATCGTGCTCCCGAAGTTTGACGGATTCAACGTGAGGATGCGGGCCGGAGTTTTCTGGAATTATTTTGAGGAAAACGGAAAGAAACCCCCCAAGGTCACCGAGGAGGTCTATTTCCCGTGCCGTTTCATACAGCCGAATAAAAACCATAATTATCTATTCCGCGTGACATATTTCGGCAGAAGGATAAACCTCGAGGTCTTCCATGTGCTCACGGACGGGATGGGCGGGATAAATTTTCTTCGAGAGCTTACCTACCAGTACCTGCGGCTCGTCCACCCGGAGATCCGCGACAGCTCAGGTGACGGGCTCTCGTCCGACACCTCATTAAGCCGCGAGGACAGTTTCGTGCGCAATTACCGCCACGGCAAAAAAAGCGGGTTTAACCAAGAGCGGGCCTACATGATCCACGGCGAGAAGCTCCCGAAGGGGATGTTCGGCGTGATCCACGGCTATATGCCGGTGCACTCGCTGAAGGAGGTGGCGCACCGCTACAAGGTGTCGCTCAACGTGTACCTGGTCGCGGTCTTCATCTGGAGCGTCTACCGCGAGCTGATTCACGGGATGCCCGACGAGAGGCCGATAAGGGTCGCGGTTCCGGTGAATTTGCGCCCGTATTTTAATTCTGACACGACGAAAAATTTTTTCATAATGATCTCGGCGGAGTTTTCCCCGGACAGGGACTCGTACACTTTTGAGGAGGTCGTGGGCATCGCAAAGAGAAGCCTCGATTCGCAGATGGACAAGCAGCATCTGGAGGATCTGTTTTCATACAGCGTGTCGAACCAGCTCAACATCTGGATGCGCCCGGTGCCGCTTTTTATAAAAAGGCTTGCGATGCGGGCGGTCTACGACAGGTCGGCACTCGCGAACACCTCGACCGTGACGAACATCGGCAACGTCCACGTCGACCCGCGCTACCAGCCCTACATCGACATGTTCTACGCGTTCATCGCAAACTCCAAGGGGCAGCCGCTCAAGGGGACGATCTGCTCCTACGGCGACACGCTCGCCTTCACTTTCAGCTCGGTGATGGCGGAGCCGAACGTGCAGAGGGCGTTTTTCAGGAAAATAGCCGAGGACGGGATAGAGGTAAAAATAGAGACGAACGGAGTTTACAATGAATAAGTGTGAAAAATGCAATGTATTGATTTATGACGACACAGACACCTGCCCGCTCTGCCGGCATGTGCTCAAAAAAGACGGCACCGAGAGGAAGAACACGTACCCCGACGCGATAAGGGTGACGAGAAAATTCCGGTTCATCGAAAACCTCGTCCTCTTCCTCTCGCTTGTTGCGGCGGTCGCGAGCGTCTGGGTGAATTTGCTCGTGAATGAGCAGTTCGGCTGGCATTTCCTCTGGTGCCTCATCGTCATCCTAGGGCTCATATATGCGAACGTCGCCCTGCGGCTCGCGGTCATGGGGCGGCCGGGATATATGTTCAAGGCGATAAGCCTAGTGATCTTGGCGATAATGTTTTTGGTCGGGCTGGATTACCTGACGGGCTACCGCGGCTGGGCGCTCGACTACGTCTTCCCCGGAGGAATTTTGCTTGTCGACGTGGCGATCGTGGTGCTCATGATCGTGAACCACCGCAGCTGGCAGAGCTACATGATGACCGAGATCTTCACAATTATTCTCTCGATCATCCCGGTAATTTTACTCGCTGTTGGGATAATAAAATTCCCGTACCTCGCTCTCATCGCCCTCACCGCGTCCGTCTTCTTATTCTTAGGGACGCTCATCCTCGGTGACCAGAGGGCGCGCGACGAGATGTATCGGAGGTTTCATGTATGATGGACACAGAGGCGAGCGTGCGCGGGCGCGTTCTTGCGGACATAATGGCGCA
>JAJQIQ010000258.1 GCA_021199135.1 Clostridiales bacterium
GACGCCGGGCCGTCCCACGGCTCCATCATCGTCGCGTAATACTGGTAGAAATCCTTCTTCTTCTGCGACATTATCGCATTGTTCGCCCACGGCTCCGGTATCATTATCATGACCGCGAGCGGCAGGTCCATCCCACTCATCACCAAAAACTCGAGCGTATTGTCGAGCATCGCGGAGTCTGACCCTTCGGTGTTTATCACCGGCAGGACCTTCTGGAACTCGCCGCGCAGCTTGCTCGACTCCATCGTCTCCTCGCGGGCGAGCATCTTGTCCGCGTTGCCGCGGATCGTGTTGATCTCGCCGTTGTGGACGATGAAGCGGTTCGGGTGCGCCCTCTCCCAGCTCGGGTTCGTGTTCGTCGAGAAGCGCGAGTGGATGATCGCGATCGCGGACTCGTAGTCCGTATCCTGCAGGTCCGGGAAGAACTGCCGCAGCTGCTCCACGAGGAACATCCCCTTGTAGACGATCGTCCGGCTCGAGAGCGAGACGACGTAGCTGTCGTCGTTCGACTGCTCGAAGACGCGCCTCGCGACGTAGAGCTTGCGGTCAAAGTCGAGACCCTTTGCCACGTCCTCCGGCCTCTTTATGAACGCCTGCATGATCTTTGGCATGCAGCCCCGCGCCTTGTCGGAGAGCTTCTCGGGCACGGTCGGCACCTCACGCCAGCCCAAGAATTCCATGCCCTCCTTCTCGACGATGACCTCGAACATCTTCTTCGCCTGGTTCGTCTTAAGCTCCTCCTGCGGGAAAAAGAACATCCCGATCCCGTAGTCCCGCTCGTCGCCGATGTCCATCTTAAGCGGCTTTGCCGCCTTCTTGAAAAACTTGTGCGAGATCTGAAGCAAAATCCCGACGCCGTCGCCGGTCTTTCCGTCCGCGTCCTTGCCGGCGCGGTGCTTTAAGTTCTCGACAATCCTGAGCGCGTTCTCGACGGTCTGGTGCGTCTTTATGCCGCGTATGTTCACCACCGCGCCGATCCCGCAGTTGTCATGCTCAAACCTGGGGTCGTACAGCCCCATGTTTTTCTGCTCCATGGCCTTATCTTTCATGACCCATGCTCCTTTCGTATTTCTCACTGAACAAAATTTTACAATAAAATCTAAGGTTTGTAAATATAAAATTTGGGTTAAGTTGTCTGATAATATGACTATAAAATATATGTCACATTATTATCTGATAATTTATGTGAATTGTCTATAGAAAAGAGCGCCACTAAAAACAATTTAAAGGCGCTCTGGTTTAAAAATTTTTAAATTCTTTATGGTTACGACGGGTCGGAATGCGAATTGTTTGCGAATTGTTTGCGAATTGTGTCTCGGTCAGCCTGTGTGACTATTGAATGAGGTTCGCCGCGCCGACGATTCCAGCGTGGTTGCCAAGCGATGCGATGCGCACGTCGGGGAGAAATGCCCTCTTCCCTCCGAACGCATACTTTTTCATATAGGCAGTGACCGGGCCGGTGAGCCTATCGCCCTGTGCGCTGACGCCGCCGGAGAGGAGCACGACGTCCGGGCGGAAAATGTTGGCCACATCCACGACCGCCTCTCCCAGATATGCAAGATAGCGCTCGATGACGGCATTTGCGGCCCTATCGCCCGCCTCGGCCGCATCAAACGGGATCTTTGCGTCCATCTTTGAGAGATCGCCGCCGCAGAGCGCATTGAGCTTAGAGCTCTCATCGGCCTCCGCCGCCCGGCGTGCGTCGCGGATCAGTGCTGTCGCGGAGACGTAGGCCTCGACGCAGCCGCGCCGCCCGCAGGTGCAGGGCTCGCCGCCACAGATGAGGTTAGTGTGTCCTAACTCAGCGCCGCCCGCATGCGCGCCCTCGAATATCTGCCCGTCGACGATGATCCCGCTGCCGACCCCGGTGCCGAGCGTGAGGAGAACCGCGCTCTTCGCCCCCTTCGCCGCGCCCGCGCAGACCTCACCCAGTGCCGCGCAGTTCGCGTCATTCGATATGCGGACGAAGCACTGGAAATATTTCGACAGCTCGTCCGCGAGCGGGACGAACTCCCAGCCTAGATTGTTTGAGTAAAAGACTATGCCGCGCGATGCGTCTACGATCCCAGGGCAGCCGACGCCGACGCCGGATATCTTCCTCTTTCCCGCCAGCCGATTGGCGAGGGACGCCATGTCCGATACGATTTTCTGCCAAGACTGCCCGACGCGCGTCGGTATTGAATCCTCTTCGAGGATTATGTTGTCACCATCGATGATGCCCGCCTTGATGTTGGTGCCGCCTATGTCGATCCCAATTCTATAAAACATCCGCTCTTCCTCCCCGCGTCACCGCGCTGTTATTGTTCTTCGCTCCCGACCTCTTCCGGCTCCTCCTCGGGCATATGCTTCTTGAACACGGCCTCGATTGTCTTGCTGATTCCAATCATGTACACCGACGGCACGAACACGAGCACCGGCGGAAACAGGTAGACCACGATCGCCACTATGACAAAGAGCACCAGCATCAGAAACGTCGCTGGCAGATGCGCAAATGCCAGGGCGCTGGTGACCTTGAACACGTTTTTGGTCGTGTCGGTAAACCGTGCGATGTACGGGAACACATAATTCAGCCACGCGACCTCGACCGCGACCAGGACAATGAATACCACGAAGAATGCGCCCCACCTCTCGCCCGACTGCGCGAACAGGTACATGATGTACGTGTCTGCCCCGAGCACCGCGCCCACCGCCAAGAATGCCAGCCAGACGAGCGTCGACTGCTTGAAGTTCCCCTTGAAGCTGTGCCAAAACTCCCTCCAGACATAGCCCTTGCCCTGCACGATCGACTTGTTCACCGTGTAGTATAGCCCTGTCGTCGCCGCCCCTATCGTAAAAATCGGGATGCAGAAGACGAGCCAGACCACGCTTATGATCACGCAATCGATCACTTTGTTGAATCCACGGTAAAATTTGTTGTCCAAGTCAAAGATAACAAGCTTCATTGAACTTTCCTCTACTGTCTCCCCGTCTACAAGTGTACCACAACGAGGGCGAAGATTCAAGATGCGATGGAGGATTCAAGTGCGCCCCCCTGAAAGCAAAAAAGAACCGGCAGACGCAATTTCCGACGGTTGACTTTGATCCGCCGTGAAATTGCTGTCTGCCGGTCCCTATCGCCGCGATTTTAATGCGGGCGCGTCATACTAATCATCTTCCTCATCCTCGTCCCGGTCGAAGTAGTGGTCCTTGTACTGAGCCGCGATCGCCTCAGCCTCTGGCCTCGGCTTCATGCACCAGAAGACGATGTTCTCAATGAGGACAACGAGCGCGACAACGATCATCGCAACCCAGAAGCCGACATTGATGCCGCCCCATCCCTTGAGCGTCCCGAACACGTTGAGGAAAAATGACTCCCAGTTAAGATGTACCATGGATATCCCTCCTTTAAATCAGGGGAAGCGGGTCCGCCTCCGCCCAAAAACTTAAACCTAAATTTAACTTTACAGTAACTCCCCATAGTGCTTCACGTAAGCCTTCTTCAGGCTCGTAGCGAGAAGCATGTACATGAGGATGAACGGTATCAGGTACAGGTAGTACGTGGCCGGCAACGGAAGCATCCCGAGGATCGTCCCGAACGGGGTGTACGGGATGATGGTCAGAACCGCGATGCCTGTGAACGTCGCCAGCGTGACCGGCGCTGATGCGTGGCTCTGGATGAACGGCCACTTCGGCGTACGGATCATGTGGATGACGAGCGTCTGGCTCCACATGGACTCTACGAACCATGCCGTCTGGAACAGCTTCACGTAGTCCGCCTTCGCAGCGGTGAGCACTGTCGGGTCGGAGAAGACGTTCGAGAGGTTGTTGTACATCGCGTCCGCCATCGTCGCGCCTGAGACTGCGTCATAGTGCTGCAATACGTATATCGGCGAGAAGATGAAGTACATGAAGATGTACGTCGTCCAGTCGAAGATGGAACTCGTCGTGCC
>JAJQIQ010000049.1 GCA_021199135.1 Clostridiales bacterium
CAGTCACAGGTGTTACAACTATAGTTTACCACATCTGTCCGTCGGTAATGGAGCTGACGGATTTAACCGGCCCGCTAAAAAAATGCGCAAATTTCCTCAAACCCCTTGCGATAGTGTCAAGTAGCTTATGAAAAAAACGGAGCCGAGGAAAACGGCATGGATGAACCTTGAAAATTGCAGATATGTACATTTTTTTCGGGGAAATTAAAGGCGAAAATATATTTTTTGAGCCGGGGATTTCTGCGGAAGATAAAATTCCCGATGGGCAATCAAGGGAAAGGCGCAGTACGCCTTTCCCGGGGCAAGAGGGTTATCCGTGAACCTCATGTCAAGAGGCTTTCGCGGCATATCCTCGCGCAAAAAGACGCGCTCCGGTATTCCACGATCCTCTTGACAACGGTTCCGCTCCTTCTCAGGAGGCGCTGCCCTGTTTCTGGAGGTTCAGTATCGTCTGCTGGCCGAGGAAGATGAGCAGCTGCCACTTGGCGGGCATGTTGCCGGCGCCCTTTAGGATGTCGGGCTCGTTCAGCGGCCTGAAGCCGCTGTGCTGGTGCGGGCGCAGGAAGTTGTAGTAGGCGACCCAGAGGGCCAGGTTGTAGTTGGCGCCCTCGATGCCGTCGAAGCCGTTCGTCGGGCGGTAGGAAGCCTTGTAAGTGCGGTTGAGCCTTTCAATCATCTGCTTGAACGGCCGGAACTCCTTCGAGACGGCATCGTCGTTTGTAAGCCCGAGCACCTGGGTAATGCTGAACCGGAACTTGTCCCCGAACTGGCGGAAGAACTGCTGCGCCGCCAGAGGGTATGCGCTGTAGCCGTCGGCTATGAACCGGAAGCCCTTGGGGAGCTCCTTCAGGTGACGGAAGGCCATGCGCATCGCCATGATGCACGGGCCGACGCCGCGGTTGTCGGACACGCGATAGCCGACGATGGAGCGCTTGGCGGCGTCCATTATGAACCAGACGTAGGCTTTGACGCCACGGATTTTGATGTAGGTCTCGTCGGCGGTGAGCGTGCTGCCCGCGCCGTAGTCGTAGTTGTCGACGAACGGCTTGACGCACATGGCGGCCGTTTTGCAGTAGTTGGCGACCTGCTGGTGGGAGATCTTGACGTTGTAGAGGTCGTCCATGGCCTGCGCGGTCTTCCGCAGCGAGAGGCCGAGGTTGACGTGCAGCGTCAGGCACAGGGACATGACGTGCGCGCTGTGCCTGCTGAACTTCAGGGAGGACGCGTTCCTCGGGAGCGAGCCCAGGTCCATCTTGAAGAAGTCCACCGTGAACTCGCGGTAGATGTAGTGGAGCTTGTACTTGTTCTTGCCGTAGCCTTCGCCGAGGTCCTTGCCGTCGACCTTCTTCAGGTTGCTGAGGTAATACGGGCACTTGGGGTTGACGCACTTGTGGATCACGAAGTGCTTACGGCTCTTCTTGGCGGCGAGGGCATGCATGCAGTGCGGGCACTTGAGCGTAAACGTCTTCGAGAAGCGGCTGCCGTCCCCGGGCGAGAAGAGCCTCTGGCAGACCTTGCAGCGCAGCTGGCCTTTCTTCTTGCCGTCGTTCCATGAGAGGTACTGGTACGGCGCGTCGCAGGCGGGGCAGCGGCAGTCCTGTGGGATGTCGCATTCACCGCGGCGGAACACCGGGCGCACTTCCTTGCCGTAGCGCTCTTTGTAGTACTTTAGCAGGTCCTTCCAGTCCCACTCCTGCCTGTGGTAGACGATCCTCGGGAGCTCGTCGATCTTGAACTTCTGGTATTTCGGGGAGCGGGAGTCGTCGAATTCCTTCTGCTTGAGGGGTATATATCTGCAGATGAATTTCAAAAGCCAGCAGTTCTGCTGATAAAGTTGTTGAATTAGCTGGATTAAATATTGTATAATGTCCATGAGCAATGGCTCCTTTCTGGGAGGTCGTTTTGGTTGATGACATTATACCAGAAAAGGGAGGTCATTGCTCTTCTTTTTGCAGACTTCCCTTAAAATCAAGGTTACAGGTGAATTTTGGCACTAAAAACTGGGTAGGTTTTGACACTACCAGGACAAAGTAGGAGGCTATAAAATGGAATCAAAAAACAAACTTAAGATTATGCTGAGTTTCCTGCGTGAGCTTAACGATGACAATATTGCCAAAGCGGAGGATTATGAAATTACAAAAGAGGAATTCAATAATATTGTTGAAGTTTGTCAAGATGAAGGTTACATAAAGGGCGCACGTTTCATAAGAGGAAAACAAAATCGGATTATTATCGCCTTGTTGGAAAATGCGAAATTGACAGTTAAGGGAATGGAGTATTTACAGGATAATTCGACTTTTAATGAAGGCCTATAAGGGCTTAAAGGAAATCCGAGAATGGATTTTGTGGTAGATTTTGTAGTTGACGTGATGTGCGCAATAATACAAAATACGAGGTTGCTTTTTTGATGATGGAGGCCTAGTACTTTATAACATCATAGGAAATTGGCACCGACAAAGATATGAGGAGAAAACATATGATTTATACAGTTGAAGAGATTTCAAAACGAATCCGCCCCGAGGCAGAAAAGTATCAGCTGCCTGCAGTGTACTTATTTGGGTCTTATGCAAGGGGCACGGCGACGGAAGAGAGCGACGTAGACCTGATTGTCGACACGGCGGGCACGGAAATAAAAGGTCTTTTTGCCCTGGGAGCGCTGTATAACGACTTGGAAATTGCGCTGGAGAAGAAGATAGATGTCATCACGGTTCAGTCATTGCAGCAACCTGCGCAGATGAACAGCGAACTTAGTTTCAGAGAAGCCGTTTGGAAGGAGAAGGTGAATTTGCATGCAGCCGCTTGACAGCATACCTTGGGCGGCAATAAGAGGGATGCGAAACTTAGTTGCGCATGATTACGGCAACATGGATCGGGAGACCATATGGGAGACAGCCATACATGAGGACAGCAACTTGACCAGGCGGAACTGTTTGTGAGCACAGCGGAAAATTATCTGAATGGAAGAACAAATTCAATCTAAGGAGACACGACAATGGCGCGACTAATTTCAGACAAATACAAGGAGTGGGAACGGGAGTGCGACGACCGCTTCGCGAAACTCAAGGCAAACGAGGAGGAATTAAACCGCATCTTCATCGACATCTACGGCCTGCAGGACGAGCTGACGCCGGAGGAGGACGATCGGGACGTGACCGTCCGGAAAGCCGACCTCGGGCGCGAGATAAGGAGCCTGATTTCCTATGCCGTCGGGTGCATGTTTGGCAGATATTCATTGAAGAAAGATGGCTTGATGTTCGCAGGAGGCGACATGAAGGATGTCTATGAATATTGCTCCGGAAAGCATGACGGCTCTGCAAATTATGACGGAGAATCTAACTATGACGGTAAGCCGTATTTTCACCTGCCGGGGGACGATTTTCGGATAGTCGGGGACAACATCATCCCGATAACCGACGAGGAATATTTCGGGGACGACATCGTAAGCCGTCTTGTCGATTTCGTGCGCATCGCATACGGCGCGGAGACCCTGGAGCAGAACCTCGGCTTCATCGCGGACGCGCTCGGCGGCAAGGGCAGTTCCAGCCGCGACGTCATCCGCAATTATTTCCTGAAGGATTTCTACGCCGACCACTGCAAAATCTACCAGAAGCGCCCGATATACTGGCTCTTCGACAGCGGCAAGCAGAACGGCTTCAAGGCGCTCATCTACCTGCACCGATACGACGCTGACACGATAGGCTGCCTCCGCGTCGACTACCTCCACCGCCTGCAGCGCATCTACGGCAGCGAGATCGACCGGATGCAGGATGCGATCGACCACAGCGACAGCGCCCACGAGGTCGCGCAGGCGCACAGGCGCAAGGAGAAGCTCATAAAGCAGCTGCGGGAATGCCAGGAGTACGACGAGCCCATCAGCCACCTCGCCCTCTCGCGCATCGAGCTCGACCTCGACGACGGCGTGAAG
>JAJQIQ010000095.1 GCA_021199135.1 Clostridiales bacterium
TCCTGCATTACGCCGATCTTCGATTCAAGCGAGCTGTCCGATTTCTCCGCGAGCGTCGTCCCCTCGCTCGAGACCATCTTGAGCCGCGTCCGCACGTCCTCGATGCTCTTAGTGTAGCTGTAAGTGCTCATGTTCACGCCCGTCTCGATGACCCACTGCAGGATGTTCTGCCGGCGCGTGGTCAGGCTGAGCTTGCCCTTGTCGCTCGTAACGTAGTGCCTTATCCCCGTCGCGTCGTAGTCCTGCGAGAGCGCGTCCGCGATGCAGTCGAACGCCGTGGTCTGCGCCTTGGTGAGGTTCGGTATCTTGTACGAGCACGAGGCCGCCGAGTCCACCGGCATCCCGAAGCGCGAGCACACGTCCTTGAATATCTCCGTCGCGGTCTTGTTCTCGTAGACGAACGTGTCCTTGTTGTTCGCCAGGTAAATCCCGTTGTCGTACGCCGTGAACTTCAGCTGCTTTTTCTGCGTCTGCGTCTGCGACATGATGATGCCGCGGAACAGCTCATCGCCGTCGTAGGTGAACAGACATTGATGCCCTTCTTCCACGTCGATTCCGCTTCGCTCATGGTTGTACCCGCCGTCGTCCGTCAGCGTCACGGTCAGCGACCGCGACGAGCTCCCCGTGCGGCCTTTCCACTTGACGCTCTCCACGAGGCTCGTCATGTCGTATGACGTGCCATTTTTCGAGACGATCAGGCCGATTCCGCTTGCCATGCCAACCGCCTCCTTACGCCGCCGGGATCGTGAGCACCTGCCCCGCGTAAATGAGGTTAGGGTTGCTCCCGATCGTGGACTTGTTCGCGTTGTAGATCGTCGTGTACTTCGAGCCGTCGCCGTAGAACTTCTTGGCGATGTTCCACAAACAATCGCCGCTCACCACCGTGTAGGTCTCCGGCGCGGACGAGTTGTCCACGCGGGTGCTCGCCGTGCTCACGCTCGCGGTCGACGTGGTCGCGTCCACTGCGACCTGTCGCACGGATATTTCCCGGTACTCTCTCAGCGTGATATTGTACTGATAAGTCCCTACGTCTCCGCCCGCCTCCGAGTAGGTAAAGCTCTCGATCGTGCAATACATGTCGAGCTTCGTATCCGTGCAAAGGAAATGGCACGGGGTGTCGCTCTCTTTCCAGGTCTTGATTTTCTCGACCAACGTGAGGGGCTCCGTTATGCTCGTGACCGAGATCCCCGGAAACGTCGCCTTTGGGAAAAATGACGAAAAGGACAGCTCGTACTGGGGTCTCCCCTGCATGATCGTGATGTCCCCAAGTCCCGCGACGCTCACCGTCTCGTTGTTGCTCCCGCATTTCATCTGGATCTCTTCCGGGAGCACCGGGAACTGCAGCTTTTCCTTCTCCGCGTTCCACGTCAGCCACATTTGGTAGCTAATAGCCATAAGCCGCATCTCCCTCCTCATAGACTTCCTGCCGTAGCAGCGACATGAACACTGACTTGATTTTTTCTTCCGCGCCGTCCCAGATGTCCTCGGGCATCACGCCGCCGCCCATGTCGATCGAGCCGCTCCCGACGATCTCGAGCGTGATCTTCTTTTCGCTCGCGCTCTCGCCTGCGTTGACCGCATTGACGATCTTTTCAGTTTCGCTCGACGGGAACACTTCGCTCCCCGGCTCGCCGACGATGAGCTCCGGGCCGTTCTCGCCCGCCATGTAGAAATTCTCGCCGTTTGTGGTGCCGTTCGCGTGCGCCGACACGATGAGCTCCGGGCCCGCCTCGCCCGCTATGAACGTGTCAGGCGAGTAGGTCGTGCCGCTCGCCTCGAGCGTGTAACCCCTGTTAGTCGACGAGTTGACGTACGTCTCCGTACCGTGAAGCGACGTGGAGCCGCGGTTCGTGAGCGACGTAGTGTTGAGTGCTGCCGCCACCTGATCCGCGATGCCCTGCGCCGCCGTCACCGCATCCGACCCTGATTTCGTGATCTGATCCGCATAGCTCTCTATCGTGGACTTGGCAACCTCCGCCGCCTCGTCTGAGAGGTCGAGGTCGTCCGTGATGATTTCCGCCATGTCGTCTGCGTAGCCCTGCATTTGGTCGGTAAAATCCGTCTGCCATTGTGCCGTGACGTCCGCGGCTTCCTGTTGCGTTGCCGTGACCTGTGCAAGCGTGTCCGCAAGATTCGTGACTGCTTCGCTGTTGCCACTATCGATTGCCTCCACCATTGACGCCGCCAGCCCCGCAGCCTCCTCGCCCCCATCCTGCACATATGACATGATCGCGTCGTAATTTTCCTGGGTTATCCCGAGGTCTTCCGCGCTCACCGCTGACAGCGTTTCAATGTTGGCAAGATAATTATCCCAATACGCCAACTGTGAGTCGAGCGCGGCCTGCGCCGACTCCACCGTGGAGTCCATGTCGGCCTGCGCCTCGTCAAAGAGCCCGAACTGGCCCGAGAAGCTCTCGTATGCCGCGTCGTAAGCGTCGGCGTACTGCTGCGCGAGGTCTTCCAGGCTGCCGCCGACCTGCGCGTAAGCGTCGTTCACAGCGTCCGCGTAAGACATCGTGTCGTCCGTTAGGTCGTTCGTCGCGTCGTCCGTTATGCCCAAGGCCTCTTCGAGCTCTTCCTGGTGCGCCACCGCGTCGTCATACTTGCCCTGCACCTCGTCGAGCTTGTCTTGGTATTTCTCGAGGTCGTCGCTCGCCGCGTTGTACTCTGCCCTCAGCGACCCGAACCCAAGGTCTGCGGCGATTCCCTGCCATGTTCCCGCGTTCGCGGCGTCCTGCCAATTCTGGTACGCCTCCGTCTGCGCGTCCGTCGCCAGCGTGACCTGATCCTGCGCCGTCGCCAGCTCGTCCTCGTACTCTGATATGGTCTGCAAAGTGTCTATGTAGTCCTGCCACTCGGCCTCCTGCTTGAGCTGGTCCGCGTAGGCCTGCGCCGCCGCCTTGACTGATTCCGTCGTGCCGTCCACGTCGCTTATCAGGTCGCTGTACGATAGGTCGAGCCCGTCGATGCTGCCGTTCAGCTCGTCGATGATGGTCTGCATCGCCTCCTGCGACGCCGCCGACCTGTCGGTCGAGGTCGCAAGGTTTTCGAGCTTCGCAATCAGCGCGAGGTTGTCCTTTTCCCCGCTGTCAATCTCGTCGTAGGTGTCCTGGTATGACTGCATGAGCTCATCGTTCTTCTGAATCAATGCGTCCACGCTGTCCAGGTACTCGTCCACCGACTGGCCATTGTTTGCGATCGAGTCGCTTAGGTCGTCGATCTGGTACTTGAGCTCCGACGCCTCGTCCGAAAATTCGCCGTACTGGCTCACCGCGTCGTCGTACTGCGACTGGAGATCCTCAAGGTCCTCGCTCTGCTGGCGCGTGATCGCGTCCATCTCGTTGAACGAGTCATATGCCTTGTCGTAGTTGCCTTTTAAGATGAGCACCGCCGCCGACACCGCCGCGACCCCCGCCGCGATCGCCGTTATCGGCGCAAGCGCCGTTGAGAGTGCGCCTCCGAACGCCACCGCCGCGACCTTCGCCACTCCCAGCGCCGCCAAGACGCCCGCTATCGCGACCGCCGCCGTGCCCAGCCCCGCGCCTACCGCCGAGATCGCGTTCACCAGCGTCGGGTGCTCATCGAGGTAGTCCCCGACTTGCCCCACGATGCCTGCGAATCCTGACGAAACCTCGCTTATCGTCGGCTCGAGCGCGTCCGTGAACGCTGCCTTGATTTTGTTCGTGCTCTCCGTCCACTGGTCTGACAGCGTCTTGCTCGCTTCGGCCGTGGCGTCGATGGTGCCTGTCGCTGCTTCCAGCTGACCCACCATGTCGTCAAGCGCAAGCGTCCCGTTGTTCACCGCGTTAACAATCGTGGTCCCGGCCCTCGACCCGAAGATGTCCGCCGCGTCAGCGGCCGAGAGCTCGCCCGCCGAGATCTCGTCGAACACGTCGTAAAGG
>JAJQIQ010000131.1 GCA_021199135.1 Clostridiales bacterium
GTTCGTCGCAGTGATGTTCCCGGTCAGGATGGAATAGTTCGTCCCGAGCGGGCTTCCCAGCGCTATGACGAGTGCGCCGTCCTTGATCGCGTTTGAATTTCCCTCCTCGATCACCGCGGCCGCCGATATGGTGCTCGCCTCCAGCTCGCCCTTGTCGACGGAGATGACGGCTATCCCTGTGTTCCCGTCATACTTCACGAGCTCCGCCGGGGCGGACGCGTCGTCGATGAAGGTCACCGAAAGCTTCGAGGCGTCGGTGATGACCTTGTGCTCCGTCAGGATCAAGAAAGCATCGTCCGTCTCGCCGATTATCGTGCCCGAGCCCTGGCCCTCGCGCTCGTAGGAGTTGTTGAACCAGTCCGTGTCGCTGACGACGCTCGTTATCGTCACGATGGATTTGTTCACGCGGGTGCCAATTGCGTAGAGCTCGTTCTGCAGCGTCTGGTAGTCGTCTATCGTTATCTCGCTGGGAACCTCGACGACGGTCGTGGATTCGGTCTCCTCCTCCGAAACCTCGGAGGCCTCGTCCTGTGTCTCCTCCTCGGTCTCCTCCTCAGAATCCTCCTCGGAATCCTGGCTCTCCTGCGACTGCGCGACCTGCCCGTCATCCGTCCGTATCCGCCGCAGTATGATCGGGAGGAACAGTGCGAGGACAACGCAGAATACCACCGCGAACACGAGGCCGCAGAGTGCCGCCATGCCGACCTTTGAGGCCGCACGCCTGTAGTTCTTGGGCTTGTCCTTGATCTTTTCCCGGACAAATTCACTTTTCGGTGACTGCTTCTTATCCATAGATTACATTATATCTGCAATTTACCTCGAACGCAACACATTTTTCCCTTTTCGATTCACATAAAATGGGTTATAATGTTGATACAGGTTTTTAGGGAAGGATGAAATGAACGAAAAATCGCTCCACACGCTCGAATTTGATAAGATAAGGGCAATGCTCGCCGCCCACGCCTCCTGCGAGAAGGCAAAGGCTCGGTGTCTGTGCTTAGCGCCGCAAAGCGACCTGCGGGAGATCGGCGGGCTCCTCGCAAACACCGGCGATGCGCTATCGCGCCTATGCAAGGCGAGCAGCCCGAATTTTTCTGGGATACACGACCCCAAAGAAATGCTGCGCCGGCTCGGCATCGGCGGCTCGCTTAACACCGCAGAGCTTCTCTCCATCGCCTCGCTCCTGGAGGCGGCAAAGCGCGCGAAAAATTACGACAGGACGGGGCGCGACGAGGAAGCCCCAGCCGACAGCCTCACGCACCTCTTTGCGCAGCTTGAGCCGCTCTCGCCGCTGTGCGGCGAGATACGCCGCTGCATCCTCGAGGAGGACGAGATTGCCGACGACGCGAGCCCTGAGCTTTTTTCAATCAGGCGGTCAATCCGCGGCATGAACGAGCGGATCCACTCAAAGCTCTCGGGGCTTCTCGCCAGCGCGTCTGCGGGCGGCTACCTCACGGACTCCGTCGTCACGATGCGCGACGGCCGCTACTGCCTCCCTGTGCGCTCCGACGCCAAATCCAGCGTCCCTGGGATGGTGCACGACCAGTCGGGCAGCGGCTCCACGCTCTTCATCGAGCCCCTCGCGATCGTCAATTTAAACAACGAGCTGCGGGAGCTATACCTGAAAGAGCAGGGCGAGATCGATGCCATACTTAAAAAACTTTCCGAGCAGGTCGCGGGGTATGCGGTCGCTCTCACGACGGACTGCGAGGTCCTCGAGGAGCTCGACTTCATCTTCGCAAAGGCCGCGCTCGCGCTGGAGATGAACGCCGTCATCCCGGTCTTCAACGAAAGCGGGAAAATAAACCTCCGCAAGGCGAGGCATCCGCTCCTCGACAAGGAGACAGTCGTCCCGATCGACGTGGTGCTCGGCGACGGGTTCTCACAGCTCATCGTGACCGGGCCGAACACCGGCGGCAAGACCGTCTCCCTAAAGACCGTAGGACTCCTTGCGCTGATGGGGCAGGCGGGGCTTTTCATCCCTGCGGGCGACCGGTCCGAGCTTGCCCTCTTCGACGAGGTCTTTGCGGACATTGGCGACGAGCAGAGCATCGAGCAGAGCCTTAGCACCTTCTCGTCTCACATGACAAACATAGTAAAAATCCTCTCGGCGGCGGACGGCAGGACGCTCTGCCTCTTCGACGAGCTCTGTGCCGGGACCGACCCGACCGAGGGGGCCGCGCTCGCGATTTCGATATTAAACGAGCTCCGGCTGCGCGGCGCGACGGTGATGGCGACGACGCACTACAGCGAGCTCAAGGTCTACGCGCTCTCGACGGACGGGGTGGAGAACGCCTCCTGCGAGTTTTCCGTCGAGACGCTGAGCCCGACCTACCGACTGCTCATCGGCATCCCTGGAAAGAGCAACGCCTTCGCCATCAGCAAAAAACTCGGGCTCCCCGAGAACATTATCGGTGACGCGAGGCAGCGGCTGAGCGAGCAGGACATAAATTTCGAGGAGATGATCGCAAACCTCGAGCAGAGCCGAAAGACCATCGAGCGCGACCAGGAATCCATAAGGCAGGACAAGGCGGAGATAGAAAATTTAAAGGATCAGCTGTCCAAAAAACAGGAGACGCTCGAGAAAAGCCGTGACGACATCCTCCGCGAGGCGAACGAGAAGGCCTACCAGATCATAAGGGAGGCCAAGGACGTCGCAGACGAGACGATCCGCAATTTCAACAAATATGCCTCATCGCAGCCCGAGATTTCCAAGATGGAAAAGGAGCGCGCGAAGCTCCGCGACGAGATGACGAAAAAGGAGAAAAAAATCTCCATAAAAAAAGAGGAAAAGAGGGCCCACGAGGTCCCGAAAAACCTGCGCATCGGCGATTCGGTTCACGTGCTCTCGATGAACTTAAACGGCACTGTTCACACGCTCCCGAACTCAAAGGGCGAGCTCTACGTGCAGATGGGGATCCTCCGCTCGCTCGTAAAACTAGACGACCTCGAGCTGATTCCTGAGGAGGCGCCGTCCGCGAAAAAATATAATTCCGGTGCCGCCGGGAAAGTGAAAGTGCAGAAATCCGCGACCGTATCGCCGGAGATAAACCTGATTGGAAAGACCGTCGACGAGGCGATTCCGCTGCTCGACAAATATTTGGACGACGCGTACCTCGCGCACCTGCCGAGCGTCCGCATCGTGCACGGCAAGGGGACAGGGGCGCTCAGAAACGCGGTCCAGTCGCATTTGAAAAGACAGAATTACATCGACTCATTCCGCCTCGGCGAGATGGGCGAGGGCGACGCCGGGGTGACGATCGCCACATTCAAATAAAAATTAAATTACGATTTAATAAATTGCAATTAACAGGAGGGAAACCGACATGGCTGCAAAGCAGAAAATTCTCATCGTGGACGACGACAACAACATTGCGGAGCTGATCTCCCTGTACCTCACGAAGGAGTGCTTCGACACGAGGATCGTGAACGACGGCGAGGAGGCGCTCACGGCGTTCTCGCAGTACCGCCCGAACCTCATCCTGCTCGACCTCATGCTCCCGGGCATCGACGGCTACCAGGTCTGCCGGGAGGTCCGCGCGAAGGACAACGTGCCGATCATCATGCTCTCCGCGAAGGGCGAGATTTTCGACAAGGTGCTCGGGCTCGAGCTCGGGGCGGACGACTACATCATGAAGCCGTTCGACTCGAAGGAGCTCGTCGCCAGGGTCAAGGCCGTGCTGCGCCGCTACAACTCCGCGAAAAACGATACCGCGCAGGAGATAAAGTGCGTGGAGTACCCGGGGCTTACCGTGAACCTCTCGAACTATTCCGTCATCTACAACGGGCGCTCGGTCGACATGCCGCCCAAGGAGCTTGAGCTTCTCTACTTCCTCGCCGCCTCGCCGAACCAGGTATTCACGCGCGAGCAGCTCCTCGACAACATCTGGGGCTA
>JAJQIQ010000097.1:0-1921 GCA_021199135.1 Clostridiales bacterium
TGCCTCACGGAGAACCGCAAACTCATCCCAATCCTGGCGGAGCGCGACTTTGTGACGCACATTATTCTCGACATTTCCCCTTACGGGGATGCGAACTGGATTGAATTATTAAAAGAAGATTTAATTTTTTGCCACAATGTGGGAAAGAAAGTGGCTATCGCTTTGCCGAGGGTGCTCCGCGAGAGAAGTTACGGGAGAGTGCTTGCGGTTCTTCCGATATTGTCCGATTTAAACTTGGATGGGATTTTGGTCAGAAATTACGGGGAGCTTGAGTTTTTGCGCGAGCAGGGCATTAACATTCCGATCGTGCTCGACCACAACATGTACGCATACAACGACATGGCAGTGCAGGCATTTAAAGCTGTCGGCGCAGGCCGCCTCACGGTGCCTATCGAGCTAAACCGCGCCGAAATCCTCCGCCGCGACAATTGCGGGAGCGACATGTTGATCTACGGGCATTATCCGCTGATGACGAGCGCACAGTGCATACGGAAAAATACCGGCGAGTGCGACGGAGTTCCGTCGACCATGTTTTTAAAGGACCGCAAGGGCGCGACATTGCCGGTGAAAAATTTCTGCCACGACTGCGTGAACGTGATTTACAATGCCCTGCCGACGATGCTGTTCTCGAAATTTAATGAGTTACGGCGGGCGGGAATCGACGGATTTCGGCTGGATTTTACGGTCGAAAATGAGGATGAGGCAAGAGAGATTTTAGATTTATTTTGCGACAGCGCGATCAGCGGCAGAGCATACCCCACGAAGTGGGAGAACCGTTACACCGGCGGGCACTATGGCCGGGGAGTGGAGTGATTTATGGTACATCTTGTAGTACAGCTTTCAAAATATCTGATGATGCTTCTGTTCCTCGTGTACACGTTTTTGTGCTTCTGGGTGTTTAGGCGGGGCGGCGACGAGGAGAGGCAGAGATCCCTCTACAACGCGCAGAGGGCGCTGATGTTTGTCATACAGTTTGACGCTTTCCTGGTTTTATATTTGACGACCGGGAGCGCGCAGATCATCGCGATGTACCTCATGCAGCTCGTCGTGCTCGTCGTCGCGATCACGTCGTACCACCTGCTGTATCGCGACGCGTCCGAGCTCGTGCTCAACAACATGTGCATGCTGCTTGCAATCGGGATGATGTTTCTGACAAGGCTCGACACCTCGCAGGCACTGCGGCAGTTCCTTTTCGTCTGCGTTGGGCTGATTTTGGCACTCATAATCCCGCTCGTCATCTCGTCGGGGACTTACTTTCGCAAGCTCACTTGGCTCTATGTCGTGCTGGGCGTAGGAGCTTTGGCGGTCGTCGCGATCGCGGGCACGACGAGCTACGGCGCGAAGCTCAACATCTCGATCGGGTCGTTTACGGTGCAGCCGTCGGAGTTCGTAAAGCTGCTGTTTGCGATGTTCCTAGCGTCGATGCTCTACAAGTCGCACGACCTCAAGCACCTTGCGATAACGGCGGTCGCGGCGGCGCTGTTCGTATTGATGTTAGTAATTTCAAAAGACCTCGGCGGGGCGCTTCTGTACTTCTTTACGTTCCTCGTCGTCATCTACGTGGCGACGGGACGGTTTAGCTACTTCGGGGCGGGGCTCGCGGTCATGGTCGTCGCGTGCCTTTTGGGATACAAACTCTTTTCGCACGTGCAGACGCGCGTGATCGCCTGGCTTGATCCCCTCAGCGTCATCGACAACGAGGGCTACCAGGTCTCGCAGTCGCTCTTTGCGATCGGGACCGGCGGGTGGTTCGGGCTCGGGCTCGGCCAGGGGCTTCCGTCGAAGATCCCGGTCGTCGCGAAGGATTTCATATTCTCGGCGATATCGGAGGAGATGGGCGGCGTGTTCGCGCTCTGCCTTATCATGGTCTGCCTGAGCTGCTTCCTCATGATGATGAACGTGGCGATGCAGCTTAGAGACC
>JAJQIQ010000097.1:2021-3893 GCA_021199135.1 Clostridiales bacterium
TTTGGCTGAAAGACGAAATAATCGACGAAGTGAAAATCATAGGCAACCGGATGCACGGCGGGACGGCGCAAAGCCGAGGAAATCGCAGGCCGTCACGGTCGTAACCTACCTCATATTGGCGCTGTTTCTGTGCATGATGGCGTATTTCGTGTACTTCATGGCCGTAAAGAGCGAGTCTTTCATCAACAGCCCCTACAACTCCCTGCAGGACCTCTTCTCGGAGCACGTCGTCCGCGGCGACATCGTCTCCTCCGACGGCTACGTCCTCGCGACGACAAATGTCGATGCCGACGGCAACGAGACGCGCGATTACCCCTACGGCAGGATGTTTGCGCACGTGGTGGGCTATTCGGTAAACGGCAAGGCGGGGCTTGAGAGCCAGGCGAATTTCTCCCTGCTGCGCTCGCACGAGTTTTTCCTAAAGCAGATACTCGACGATTTGCAGGATGCGAAAAATCAGGGCGATACGGTCGTCACTACCGTAGACTACGTGATCCAGCAGCGGGCCTACGACGCGCTCGGCGACTCACAGGGCGCGGTCATCGTGATGGAGCCCTCCACCGGCAAGATCATCGCGATGGTCTCAAAGCCTGACTATGACCCGAACACCGTCGCCGAAAACTGGGAGACGATAAACGCGGAGGGCAGCACGGTACTTTTCAACCGCGCGACGCAGGGGCAGTACGCCCCGGGCTCGGTGTTCAAGATTTTCACGCTGCTCGAGTATTACCGCGAGAACGGCGAGAGCGCCTGCGAAAACTACAGCTTCGACTGCGACGGCGATTTTTCCTATGACGGCGAGACGATCCACTGCGCCTCGAACAAGGCGCACGGCGCGGAGAGCCTGCGGGATTCCTTCGCAAACTCCTGCAACAGCTCGTTTGCAAACCTATCGCTCACGCTCGACCGCGACAGTTTCAGCCAGCTCTGCGACGACATGCTGTTTAATTCGAGCCTGCCCGTGGCGTTTGCGTCCGGGACGAGCAGCTTTTCGCTCACCGACGCCGACGACACCGGCATCCTCATGCAGACCGCGATAGGGCAGGGGCGGACGATGGTCTCGCCGCTTCACATGGCGATGATCGTAAGCGCGATCGACAACGGCGGCGTGCTCATGACGCCCTCCCTCATCGACCACATCGAAAACGCGGACGGCGTGACGGTGAGCGCGACGAATCCTTCCGCATACGGGGAGCTGATGACCGAGACGGAGGCAAAATTCCTCTCCGACTATATGCGCTCCGTCGTGACATCTGGCACGGCGACGGCGATGGACGGGCAGTCGTACACGGTCTACGCAAAGACCGGGACCGCGCAGGTCTCCGACACTTCGAGCGAGACCAACGCGTGGTTCGTGGCGTTCGCGTCCAAAGCCGGGTACGAGGACATCGCGATCGCGGTGGTCGTGGAAGGGGGCAGCTCCGGGAGCTCTGCGGCGCTGCCCGTCGCGAAGCGCGTGTTCGACTTGTATTTCAACCGATAATACGCTATACTGAAACTGGAGCGGCACCCGCTCGAAGGTCTCACAAGGGGCCCCGCCAGGCCGCCGACGATAAACCAGCCGCGCGAAGACCTCGGACGGGGGCCCCGCTTGAGCCGCACGCGTTTCGGCGAAATTATTTGCGCAGAAAAGCATTGCGCAAATAGATTATCGCCGACAACGGTCGGCTCGCTCCCCCTGCCCGAGATTGTGAGCGGCTGGTGCGCAGTGCCTTCACTGGCAGGCTCCCCCTGCCAAAGATTTTGAGCGGGCGCAATAACGACACCGACAAAGTTCTCTGTTCCCATCGCCAGCTGCGTTTTCGAGCGGGCGCACGAATACTGGCGAGTATAGCGTTTCGCCTGGATATACGGTGCGAACACGTTGGTTGG
>JAJQIQ010000063.1 GCA_021199135.1 Clostridiales bacterium
CGTCCGTCCCGGACAGCAGCACCGGCTTTTCCATGTCCTTAAATGCCGACATCGAAAACGCCCCCGAGAATCCGCCAAGGCCGCCGAGCACCTCCGGGCGCATCGTGGTCTGCACATGTTTTTTCATGAGCTCCACGGAACGGTATCCCGCCTCGATGTCCACCCCTGACTCCTTATAATTCAATCCCATTTCCTGTCACGCTCCATTTCTGTTTCACGATTCTTCTTGTGTTGCGTTTATTAAATCTAGATTTAACTTTTTATCTAGTAGTTTTTATACCCAACCTCCTTGAGCCGAGCATTTTTTCCCTTGACCTGCTCCCGCAGGTTTGCCGCGTAGGCCTTGACCTTCTCGAGGAGAGCCGGGTCCGACGTCGCGAGGATCTTCGCCGCGAGTATCCCTGCGTTCGCGCCGCCGTTTATCGCGACCGTCGCCACCGGTATCCCGGTCGGCATCTGCACGATGCTGTAGAGCGAATCGCGCCCGCCGAGCGAGGTCGTGTGCATCGGGATCCCGATGACCGGCATCGGGAATATCGCCGCGCACATCCCGGGCAGGTGCGCCGCCATTCCCGCGCCCGCGATTATGACCTTAAAGCCTCGCGCCTCCGCCGTCTTCGCGTACTCGAAAAACTCCTCCGGCTCGCGGTGCGCCGAGATGATGTCCATCTCGTAGCTTATCCCGAGCTCCTCCAGAACGTCCGCGGCTTTTGCCATGATTGGCATATCCGAATCGCTTCCCATCACTATTCCTACCTGTGGCATTTTATTGTCCTCCTTAAATCACTTTATGGTTAATATAATAATTTTTTAAATTATTTATTTCTGTCCAGCTCGTCGAGCGGCTCATTAAGTATCTCCGTCCCAGGGACGACGAACCTCCCGTCCACGATTATGTCTGTCTCGTTCCCGTCTTTTTTTATCGCGGTGATTTTCCCGAGCTCGTCGTAGGGGATCGTGATGTCGGTGTGGCAGTTGAAATACGCCTGGCTTATGTCCTCTTTGCGCAGCTTCGAGAAATCGTTTTCCCGCGCGACGATCGCCTTGCCGTCGGGGTTGTAGGTCATGTTGTCCTCGTCGTAGGTGTAGCAGGTGTCGCCCACCGCAAAGTGCGGCCCGGTCTTCTCCGCGATGAGAATCGGCATCCGCTCGGCGATGTCAAACTCCCTCGCCATCTTGTATGCGGCGGTGTTCGTCCCGATCGCGAACTCGCCCATCGGGAGCGTCTCGTGGTGAAAGAGGACGTTGTCCTCGATATATTTTTTATTCTCCGCCTCGGATTCAAAATTCGTGCAGGAATATTTTTTTATTATCCCGTCCTCAAAATCCAGCTCGAGGTTTTCGTAATTGAGCCCCTCGAGGTAGACCTGCTTCACGTGCAGCTTCCCGTGCGTCCCGGAAAGCACCGGGGTCGTGAACACCTCGCCGACGGGGATGTTTACGTCCGCGACGCAGTTTTCAAACGCGGTCTCCCTCTCGGGGTCGGAGAGCTCCCAGATTTTCACGTAGATGTCTGTGCGGTTTCCGTTTCTCCCGACGACGTGCACCCTATCCGAGCCGTCGAGCACGTCGATTATCTTCTGCTGCATGCCCTGGTAGAGCGCGTAGTCCAAAGTGTTTACCTTGACGGTTTCTGAGAAGATATCCGAAAAATCCTCGCCGATGGACGGAACCGGGTAGGATATTATCGTAAAGCTCCTCTCCTCGCCGTGGATTGCCTCGTTGCACAGGCGGCTCATCTCGCTCATCCGGTAGACCGAGAGCTGCCTCTGCTCCATCGTAAAAACATTTCTCTCCGGCTTCTGCTCCGGCGAGAACGGGTCAAGCCCGAACGTCTCGATGACAGCCGGCCCGCCGTAGCGCGGCGCGATATTTTTATTTAGGTCCCAGATGCATTTATTCACCTCGATCACGCGGTTCACATAGGCCCTGTCCATCCAAAGCGCCGCATCCTCCCTGTGGTCGTAGGAATACTGCCTGTCGAGCGAGACCGAATTCGGAAGAAGCACCACATCCATGCCCAATTTCTTGAAATTGTTTATGGCAAATTTTACCATCCGCTCAAAGCCGATCGGGTAGCGGATTTCCGCGACGGATTTCTTTTTTATGTCCTTCCCGGTCACAGCAAACCCTATCCTGTAGCCTTCCGTGAACGTGTCCGCCATCGCCTGGACCTCGCCGTCGGACATCCTTGCCAGGAATTTGCTCACGCCGATCTCGTCCGCCCCGACGCAGAGCCCGTATCGGTACAGATACGCGGTGTCCGTTAGGTCCGAGTCCATCACGATCCGCAGGAAATAGTCGCGCTTTGGGTCTATCATCCGAAGGATCCGCTCCTCCTCGAAGATGTCCGCATAGTCGTGCATGAACGAATATAAAATTCCGAGAATTTCCTCTGCATCCGTCCCGTCCTCGTCCTCGAAGCAGTTAAATATCTCGATAAACAATTCCGAGAAAAAACATATATAGCGGCTGTCATCCTCATACGCCCTGTGCGCATTTTCGTGGAACAGGTAAAAAATCGCCGATAGGATTCTCCCGTATTCATCGCCAAGTTTCTTGCAGGCAAATTCGGGGTTTGCGTATGAGCTTCCGTAATTTCCCTGCACATCAAAAAACAGCAGGTCGCTCAGGCGCTTGCCCTCATCCCTGGGCATGTTTTTTATTTTTTCGTCCGAGGCGAGCGAGGAAATCTCATGCAATGTCAGCAGATATTTCGCCATCTGCGCAAAACAGTCGCGGTAGCGCTCATCGACGGTCTTTGCGTTTTCGCCGGCGATTGCCCGAAGCCTCTCCCGCGCGAGCTGCATCCGCTCGCTGACTTCCTCATTTGTATCCTGTCTTATCTCCCTGTAGCCCATAAATCCTCTCTTTTTGTGCAAATATTAATTCTCGATTTAACATTTGTATCTCACGAACAGTCTATAAAACACTTGCGCCCGCAAGGTATGTGAGCACCCAGCAAAGCACGCTGATTATTGAAAACAAAAGCCCTAGCCTCGGGAAGGACCTAAATGAATTTTCCTCCCTCATCCCCTGCGCGGAGAGCACGATCATGACAACCGATATTATGACCGCCATCACGCCCGCGCTCCCGTAGTACGTGGACAGGCCGCCCTCCCGCAGGAATGCCAGCGCGATAAATGCCACGTACATCGCGATCATCGCCAGCGAAAAAATCACCGCGACAATCCCTTTTTTGGAGTGCGTCTTCTCCGTGAATTTATATCCCCTATGGCCTCTTCTTCTTTTTGTTCCCACCTCTGGCCGTTCCTTTCCGTTTCACGCGGTGCCGGTGCACGGCCGCGCAGATTAAATACCCTACAACCGCCCCCGCCGTGTTCAGCAGAAGGTCGTCCACGTCGAAGCTGCCGATCTTGAAAATAAGCTGCAGCAGTTCCGCCGCAAGGCTGAGCGCAAAGGCAGTAAGCGTCGTGAAGAACCAATTTGTCTTATAATCCCTCACGATCGGCCACAAAATACCAAACGGCAGAAACGCGATGACGTTTCCCGCAAGGTTTATCATGACCGTCTTCCTCCCCAAAATATCACGGTATGTGATGAAGCGTTTTATCTCCCGGAACAGAGTCAGGTTCATCCGATATCCATCGCTCATTTCCCCTCTGCCAAACCCTTCAGAAAAAAACAGAAAATAAAACAGGAGTACCAGATACGCCAAGAACAATACCGTCCAAAAAATCCTCTTTCTTTTATTTCTGGCAGCCATACTGCTTGTAGTACTCATCGATTGCACTCTTGATAGAATCGTCGATTACCACTCTGCCCTGGCAATCGCGGTTGTACAAGCACTCCACTACCTCTTCCATCGTGACGATGGCGCGCGCGTAAAATCCGTATTTCTCATGGATCTCGTCGAGCGCGCTCATCTT
>JAJQIQ010000005.1 GCA_021199135.1 Clostridiales bacterium
ATCCCCAGCCGCCGCAAGGTGACTGGGGATTCTCGTGTATCAGCTTTTGCCAAAACAATAAGCCACAGCCCAAATTGGTTTGTGCTGTAGCACAAAGTCATGTGATTTACGTCACGTCTTGACATTTTCCTTAGTTGGCATTATTATGTACTAAGATTTTTAGGGCATGGGGACGTCATGAACGGAATATTCGAGAAAATCAAAGGCAGGAGAATGAACCAGGTGCAGTTCATCGCGCTCGGTTTCCTGCTCATAATAATAGCCGGGGCGTGTATCCTGACGCTTCCGGTAGCATCCCGCACACGCGAGTGGACGGGATTTTTTGACGCACTGTTCACTTCTACGAGCGCGACCTGCGTGACGGGGCTCGTCGTCGTGGACACCTGCACGCACTGGAGCCTCTTCGGGCAGCTCGTGATTTTGGTGCTCATCCAGGTCGGGGGGCTTGGCTTCGTCACGATAGCGGTGGGCTTCTCGCTCCTGTTCGGGCGCAGGATAGGCTTGCGCGAGCGCGACCTTTTGAAGGAGAGCGTGAACGCGATGGAGATCGGCGGCATCGTGAAGCTCGCGCGCAAAATTTTCATCGGTACCGCGATTTGCGAGGGAGCCGGCGCGGTCGTGCTCTCGTTTCGCTTTGTCCCGCGCTTCGGCGTGCTGAAGGGGATTTACTACGGCGTCTTCCACTCAATCTCCGCATTCTGCAACGCGGGCTTCGACCTCATGGGGCGCGGCAACGAGTATGCCTCGCTCACGTCGTGGGTGCAGGACGTCCCCGTAAACATTACGATGTTTGCGCTCATCATCATAGGCGGGCTCGGCTTTACGGTCTGGAACGACCTGTGGAAGAAAAAATGGCACTTTAAGCGCTACGCCCTGCACACGAAGATCGTGCTCTCAGTCACGTTGCTGCTCGTGGCCGGAGGCGCGGTGCTTCTTTATATATTTGAGAGGAACAACACGCTCGCGGGGATGGACGGAAAGACCCAGGTGCTCGCCTCGATATTCGGCTCCGTGACGGCGAGGACGGCGGGATTCAACACGGTCGACACCGGCGCGCTGACGCAGCAGAGCAAGCTGCTGACGATACTGCTCATGTTCATCGGCGGAAGCCCGGGATCCACGGCGGGCGGCGTGAAGACGACCACGGTCGCGGTGCTTCTCATCTACGTCTTTGCGAGCCTGCGCGGGAACAGCGGCACGAACGTCTTTCACCGGCGCGTCAGCGACGAAATCATCCATAAGGCCAGCATGGTCTTTATCCTGAACCTTGCGATGGGCCTCATCGGCGCGGTGGTGATACTTTCGACCAGCGGCCTTGCGATGGACGACGTGCTCTTCGAGGTCTACTCAGCGATAAGCACGGTCGGGATGTCGACGGGGATCACGCGCGACCTGAACACAGTCGGGCGGGTCGTGATAATCGTGCTCATGTACTGCGGCAGGGTTGGGAGCATGACCTTCGCGCTGTCGCTCTTTGCAAAGCGCGAGTCGGCACAGACGATGCTGCCGGTTGAGAATATCACTATAGGATAGGATTTATATTAAAAATTAAATCTAGATTTAATTTGTTACAGGAGGCGCAAAATGAAATCATTTTTGATAATCGGCGTGGGGAAATTCGGCTACCATCTCTGCGAGAACCTGCTCGAGCTGAAAAACGACGTCATGCTCGTCGACAAGAACGAGGCGAGGATGGCAGATTTCATCCACAGGGTCACGAATGTCCAGATCGGGGACTGCACGAACAAGCAGGTCGTCGAGAGCCTCGGGGTTGGCAATTTCGACATCGTGTTCGTCTGCATCGGGTCAAATTTCCAGAACAGCCTCGTGATCACGGACCTGGTCAAGGAGTGCGGCGCGAAATACGTGGTCAGCAAGGCGGATCGCGACGTCGATTCCCGATTTCTCAAAAAAATTGGCGCGGACGAGGTCGTATACCCGGATCATGACCTCGCGGTGAAGGTTGCGAGGAGGTTCAGCGTGAGCCATGTCTTCGACTACACCGAGCTGAACGACGAATACGGGATTTACGAGATCCCGGTGCCGCGCGACTGGGCGGGGCGCACCATCGAGGAGCTCAATATAAGGCAAAAATACGACGTCAACGTCCTCGGGATCCGCTCGGCCGATAAGAGCGCGAAGATATCGCCGTCGGCGAATTACTGCTTTGAGCCGGAGGAGCACATATTCGTGCTCGGCAAGAGGGAGAGCATTGAAAAAATATTGAAAAAATTCAAGGATGATTAAGAATGAACATATTCGCCTGAAATCGGGCGGGAAAGGATGTAAGGAAATGACGGAGACGGAAAAATTTTTGGAGTGGGTGAAAGAATCTGACAACATCGTCTTCTTCGGGGGCGCGGGCGTGTCCACGGAGAGCGGCATCCCGGACTTCCGCAGCGTTGACGGGCTGTACAACCAGCAGTACGACTACCCGCCGGAGACGATCCTAAGCCACAGCTTCTACCGCGCGAAGCCGGAGGAGTTTTATAGGTTCTACCGCGCGAAGATGCTCTGCCTCGACGCGGAGCCGAACATCACGCACATAAAGCTCGCGCAGCTCGAGGCGGCGGGCAAGTGCAAGGGCGTCGTCACGCAGAACATCGACGGGCTGCACCAGAAGGCGGGGAGCAAGCACGTGATGGAGCTCCACGGGAGCGTCCTCAGAAACTACTGCGAGGACTGCGGCGAGTTCGTATCGGCGGAGGACATACTGCACAGCACCGGCGTGCCGAAGTGCCCGAAGTGCGGCGGGCCGGTAAAGCCGGACGTCGTCCTCTACGAGGAGGGCCTCGACCAGGAGGTCATGCAGGATGCGGTATCGTGCATCCGAGCTGCCGACATGCTGATCGTCGGCGGGACGTCGCTCGCGGTCTACCCGGCGGCGGGGCTCATCGACTACTACCGCGGCAAAAAGCTCGTCCTCATAAACAAGTCCGCGACCCCGATGGACAGGCGCGCGGACCTTTTGATACAGGACGGCCTCGGCAACGTCTTCTCACAGATCGAGGTGTAGCGGTGGAGAGGCGAGAATTTTCGGTCGGCGACATCGTGCGGATGAGAAAGCCCCACCCCTGCGGCGCGAGCGAGTGGGAGATTCTTCGCGTGGGCGCGGACTTCCGCCTGAAATGCACGGGCTGCGGGCACCAGGTGATGCTGCCGCGCAGAGAAGTCGAGAAGTTTGTAAAGGAAGTCACAAAAAAATTAAATCATGATTTAAATGGCGCAACGAGAGGAATTATGTTACACTATTGAATAGGTATTGACGAAAACCGATTGCACGATAGAGCGATAGAAGGAGGAGAGTACAGTGAGACTTGTTACGCGTTCAGACTTTGACGGATTGGCATGTGGGGCGCTGCTTCTCGAGGCGGGAATCATCGACAGCTGGAAGTTCGCGCATCCGAAGGATCTGCAGGACGGCCTTGTCGAGATAAACGAGAACGACTGCCTTGCGAACGTACCCTACGTGGAGGGTTGTGGGCTCTGGTTTGACCATCACTCAAGCGAGCAGGAGAGGCTTGCGCTCGCAGGCAAGTACAACGGCGAGAGCCGGATCACGCCGTCGTGCGCGAGGATCATCTATGAGTATTACGGCGGCGAGGAGCGTTTTCCGCAGTTCGGCGAGATGATGGAGGCGGTCGACAAGGTCGACTCCGGAAACCTCACGATCGACGAGGTCATGAACCCGCAGGGATGGATCCTCATCGGATTCCTGATGGATCCGCGCACCGGCCTCGGGCGCTGGCGTCAGTTCACGATTTCGAACTATCAGCTGATGGAGAAGCTCATGAGGGCTTGCCAGACGATGTCGACGGAGGAGATCCTCTCGCTCTCCGACGTCAGGGAGCGCATCGAGGTCTACAACGAGCAGA
>JAJQIQ010000197.1:0-2295 GCA_021199135.1 Clostridiales bacterium
CGATCGCGTTCGCGCTCGAGATCGTGCGCTACTTCCTCGACGACGAGGCAGCGAAGAAGATCTGCACGGGGCTTGTGTACGAGGAGTAATCAACATTCATGGCCGTGAATGTTAGCAATATTGTACAAGGATTTTTAGTCAAAGTTCAAAATGGTGTCCATTTTTTGGACAATATGCCAGATTTGTCCATTGCCCGAAAGGAAATGTATGATAAAGTTAGGAATTATAAAGTGAGGAAATTATATTAGGAAAAGGAGGAACCCTTAATGAACGCAACCGCAACACTACAGAAATTTGGCATTGAGAAGGCCTTTTCGTACATTTACAAAGACCCGGACAAGAACATGGCGCACATCATGGACGTCGTGGACAAGGTCGCGGGCGACAGGCTCCCGTCTCAGAGGAGGCTAATCCGCGAGGCGGCGACCGACCCGAACAACGTATACTACCCGTTTTCACACCACATTTTCGAGGATCTCGACCCGAACGTCGCGAAGACCCTCATCGTCAACTTCTTCCTGAACGCGGGCCTGACGGGGCTCAAGCTCCAGGACGACAACAAGGAGAAATACGGCTGCAACATCCCGTGGGCGGTGCTCATGGACCCGACTTCCGCGTGCAACCTGCACTGCACGGGCTGCTGGGCTGCTGAGTACGGCAACAAGCTGAACCTCTCATTAGACGAGATGGACAGCATCATCTCCCAGGGCAAGGAACTCGGCGCGTACATCTACATCTACACCGGCGGCGAGCCGCTCATCCGCAAGGACGACCTCATAAAGCTCTGTGAGAAGCACAACGACTGCGTATTCCTCTGCTTCACGAACTCGACGCTCATCGACGAGAAGTTCGCGGACGACATGCTCCGCGTCGGGAACTTCATCCCGGCGATCTCCCTCGAGGGCTTCGAGGAGGCGACCGACGAGCGCCGCGGCGAGGGCGTATACAGCAAGGCCGTGAAGGCGATGGAGCTCTTAAAGAGCAAGAAGCTCCCCTACGGGATCTCGGCCTGCTACACGAGCCAGAACATGGACTCCATCATCTCAGAGGAGTTCTACGACCACATTATCGAGCTGGGCGCGTACTTCATCTGGTATTTCCACTACATGCCGGTCGGGAACGACGCGGCTCCGGAGCTCATGCCGAACCCTGAGCAGCGCGTGGAGATCTACAACAGGATCCGCCACTTCCGCAACACGAAGCCGCTGTTCGCGATGGATTTCCAGAACGACGCCGAGTACGTCGGGGGCTGCATCGCCGGCGGACGCCGCTACCTTCATATAAATGCGAACGGCGACATCGATCCGTGCGTGTTCATCCACTATTCAGACTCGAACATCCGCGAGAAGACGCTGCTTGAGGCCCTCCAGTCGCCGATGCTGATGGCGTACCACGACAACCAGCCGTTCAACGACAACATGCTCCGCCCGTGCCCGATGCTCGAGAACCCGGAGCGCCTGCGCGAGATGGTGAACAAGACCGGCGCACATTCGACCGACCTGCAGTCGCCTGAGAGCGTCGAGCACCTCTGCTCAAAGTGCGACATGTACGCCGAGCACTGGAAGCCGGTAGCGGAGGAGAAGTGGAAGGAGAACCGCGAGGCCAAGGCCGAGAGAGACGCCGCGATGGAGGCCGAGAAGGCTGAGAAGAAAGGCAAGAAAAAGTAAAATAAAATCATGATTTAATAAATACGCAAAGAAAGAGGACTGGCGAAATTGCCGGTCCTCTTTTTTTGCCGTTAACTATAACAATCCGTGCAAGCCATCGTCTTCCTCGGGTACGGCTTCTTCTCGTCCGTCAGTCCCAGCAGGTAATCCGTGCTCGTCCCATAAAGTTTTGCCAGTCTGATAAGCGTCTGCGTCGGAATGTCGTTCTCGCCAGTCTCGTACTTGGAATAGCCCGTCTGCGACATCCCTATCATCTTAGCCAGCTTCGCCTGGCTCAAGTCCATGTCTTCTCTCAAATCCCTAAGTTTTGGATACATATTCATCACCTCAGGGGAATCATATCTTAATCTGAATTAGAGTATTGACATCTAACCTGTTTTAGGTTAGAATTATACGCAGTGTTTCCGAAATGCTTCTGACGGAGAAGTTGGACGGAAGTACCTAATGTTGTGTAAACGGGAGCATCTGCCATGGTTTTGCTTGAATCGCGCTTTTTCATCCTATTGCTCGTGAGCGTCATCGCCTATTACTGCGTTGGTGCAAAAGTGCGCAAATACGAGCTGCAAAAATATGTCCTGCTCGTGACGAGCTTGGTTTTCTTCGTCTGGTCGAGCGGGTGGGTCATGCT
>JAJQIQ010000197.1:2395-12311 GCA_021199135.1 Clostridiales bacterium
TCCTGCTCGTGACGAGCTTGGTTTTCTTCGTCTGGTCGAGCGGGTGGGTCATGCTTCTTCAGATTGCCTATGCAGTCGCGGTGACATATCTGGGAGCGCGCCTTGTGGCCATGGGGGCGGAGGTTAGCCTGAGGCGAAAGAGGATTGCGTACATATGCAGCCTGGCGTTGCTGCTGGTCAATCTGATTGCGCTGAAATATGTTTACAATCTCGGCAGCCTGCTCATGCAGATTGCACATAACCCGGCCGACCTGACGTTCATGCAGCTCGTGGCGCCCATCGGCATATCATATTTCACTCTCTCGGCCATAGGCTACCTGACGGACGTATACTGGGAGTCTTATCCGCCGGAGAAGAACGTGGTCAAGATTGCCCTCTTGATTTCCTATTTTCCATGCATAGTGTCGGGACCAGTGGTGCGCTATTACGAGATGTCCGGGCAGTTTTCAGGGAGGCGCGACTTCGACAGGCAAAATATTTCCAATGCGATGCGCCGCATGGCCTGGGGATATCTTAAGAAGATGGTGGTCGCGGACAAGCTCGCGGTCATCGTTTCTGCGGTGTTCGCAAGCTACTCCGATTATCCCGGCGCGATGGTCCTGCTGGCGCTGCTTTGCTATGCGTTCCAGCTCTATGCCGATTTCTCAGGGTGCATGGACATATGTCTAGGGGCGTCGATGCTGTACGGGGTGAAGCTGCCGGAGAATTTCGACGCCCCGTTTTTCTCGCGCAGCCTGCCGGAATTCTGGCGGCGTTGGCATATCACCTTGGGAACTTGGTTCAAGGATTACGTGATGTACCCCGTCCAGAAGTCGAGACCGCTGCAAGCACTGGGGAAGAAATCTAAAAAGGCGTTCGGAAAGAAAGTCGGCAAGAAGATACCGCTATATCTGTCAACGCTCGTGCTATGGTTTCTGATTGGCCTCTGGCACGGCGGGACTGCCGTTTATTTCTTGGCATCGGGCCTCATCCCCTGCATATTCCTGCTGGGGAGCGACCTGCTCTCGCCCGTGTTCGCAAAGATCGTGGCCGCGCTTCACATAAAGACTGAATGCTTCAGCTACAGGTGGTTCCAGCGGATCAGGACGTTCCTGTTGATGTGCGGTGCATGGCTGTTTATCTGTGCGGGGAGCGTGAGCGGCGGAATCCGTATCTTCAAATATATGTTCACATCGTTCCATTTGTCGGCATTGCGGCTGTCCATGCTGACAAATATGGGGGTTGGGCTTAAGTATTTCGCCATCGCAATCGGGCTGGCGGCCATGCTCGTGGTCGACTGGTCCCGCAACCGAAAGCTGCCTGGAACTGAAGTTTTGGACCAGCAGAACCTGCCAGTCCGATGGGTTGCGCTGTGGCTTGAAATACTTGTGATATTCGTCTGCGCGAATGTCGGGCAGTCGGCGTTTATCTATAACCAGTTTTGAGGTGCGCGATGAAAAAGTGGATTGTGGGCATGGCGGCTTTCTGGCTGCCGCTGCTCGCCATATTGATAGGGGTAAATTTTTACGTGGATTCGGGAACGCTGTTTCACGGTGAGTACGAGGAGATGGCGCAGGCCATTATGGATGGGAAGTGCGTGGGCATCCAGACGAGCGATTGCAACGAACGTCTGCTGAAAGCGTACATGGTCACGGAGATGCCAAAAGATCCGGACTGCGTGGTCATAGGACCGTCGCTGACCAGGAGCATAAGCGCGGAAGTGGCGGGAGAGGAGGAATTGTACAATCTCTCGGTCGGCGGTGCCAATTATTACGACGTGCTGAGCACGCTCGGCCTGATGGAGACGTATGGGATCCATCCCAAACGCGTGATTCTGGCATGCGACGTGGCTTTCTTCCATACTGAAATCGATGAGCGTTGGGAGATGCTCTCAGATTATGCCTACTATATGCTGGATGTATTGGACGGCGTGGAGACGGAGGCACCTTCGGGAAAGCTTGCAAGCAATTTTTATTATGCAGGGCAGCTATTCTCCCTGTCCTATTTCCAGTCGGCCGTGCATTACGTCAGATTGAACGGCATATCCGGCCTTGGCAGTACACGCATACAGATTGTGGACGTGGAGGACGAGCCGAAACTGGAAATCATGCATTTTATGCCGGATGGCAGCTATGTGTGTCCGCAATCCACGATTGAGCAGACGGTGGAAGATGTGGAAAAGAGTGCGGAGGATTATGAATTGTTCTCGTATGTTGCCGAGGAATGTGATTTGCCATCGGATCGCGTGGACGTCTATGAAAAAATTCTGACGTATTTTGAGGAGAACGGGACCGAGGTGGAATTGTTTCTGTGCCCGTTTTCCCCATCGCTCTGGGACAGGATAGACTTGGACGAGTATCCATTGATCACGGAGCTGGAGGATTTCGCCGTCTCCTATGCCGATGAACACGGCCTGAAGCTGACTGGCTCGCTGAATCCCTACAACGTCGGGATAACGGACGCGGACTACTATGACGCCCGCCATGTGCGCCGGGAGGCGCAGGGAGAGTATTTTGACTTTACGGAGTAGGAGGGCATATGAGGGAGCTTGAATATCCATTTTCAAAAACTTTGCTTAGGGACAAGAAGCGGCTGAGACGGCAGCTTCTGGAGCGGGATGTGCCGTGGCTGGACGTAAAGATAGCGATTCTGGGCGGCTCGACGACGGACGATATCCGCGCCATGCTGGAGCTTTTTTTGTTAAACGAGGGGATCAGGCCGTCGTTTTACGAGTCGGAGTATGACAGGTATTACGAGGACGCGGTTTTCCCGAATGACGAGCTTTCGGCTTTCGCGCCGGACGTGATGATTTTTTTCACGTCGAACCGTAACGTGACGTCCTATCCGCCCATGACGGCGACGGCGGACGAGGTGAGTGAGCGGCTGGACGGGGAATACCGCAAGTTCGAGCAGATGTGGGAGCATGTGGCGCAGGCCTATCGCTGCATGGTGATTCAGAACAATTTCGAGCCGCCGGCATACCGGATACTGGGGAACAAGGACGCAAGCGACATTCACGGGCGGGGCAATTACCTGGCGCGGCTGAACATGAAGTTTTACGGGTACGCGCAGAATCATGCGAATTTTTACATTCACGACCTCGCATACGAGGCCGCGTCATACGGGCTGGACGAGTGGTCGGACCCGTATTACTGGCATATGTACAAGTACGCGATGTGCGTTCCGGCGATTCCCTACGTGGCGTTCGGGCTGTACCGCATTGTAAAGTCATATTACGGCAGGAACAAAAAAGCACTTGCGCTGGACCTGGACAACACGCTCTGGGGAGGGGTCGTCGGCGACGACGGTGCGGAAAATATCGAGATAGGGCAGGAGACTTCTGTCGGTCAGACCTACAGCGAGTTCCAGAGTTACTTAAAGGAGCTGGGGCAGATTGGCGTGCTGCTTAGCATCGACTCCAAAAACGAGATGGACGCCGCACTCTCTGGACTCAGGCGTCCTGACTCCGTCCTCCGCGAGGAGGATTTCGCGTGTATCAGGGCGAACTGGGATCCCAAGGACAGAAACCTCGCAGAAATCGCGGACGGGCTGCACCTGTTGCCGGAGAGCTTCGTGTTCGTCGACGACAACCCTGCGGAGCGGGAGATCGTGAGGGGGCAGCTGCCAGGCGTGGCCGTGCCGGAGCTGGGGCAGCCCGAGCATTACATAAGGGCACTCGACCGGAGCGGTTTTTTCGAGGTGACGGAGCTCTCGCAGGACGACATGAAGCGCGGCGAGATGTATCGGGAGAACGCGATGAGGGAGGGCGCGAAAAAGGCGTTTTCGGATTACGGGGATTACCTGCGCTCGCTCGACATGAAGGCGGAGATTCGGGAATTTCAGCCGATGTATTTTTCGCGCATCGCGCAGCTTACGAACAAGAGCAACCAGTTCAACCTGACGACGAAGAGGTACAGCCAGGGCGAGGTGGAGGAGGCGGCGCACGACGCGTCGCGCATCACCCTCTATGGGAAGCTCGGCGACAAGTTTGGCGATAACGGCGTGGTAAGCATCGTCATAGGCAGGCAGGAAGGGGACGAGCTTCACATGGAGCTGTGGCTGATGAGCTGCCGCGTCCTAAAGCGCGACATGGAGTGCGCCATGATGGACGAGCTGGTGGAGCGGTGCGAGGAGCGCGACATAAAGAGGATAGTCGGCTATTATTACCCGACAGCGAAAAATGGCATGGTGCGCGACTTCTATCCACGGATGGGGTTTGAGAAATGCTCCGAGGACCAGGACGGGAACTCGGTGTGGGAATTTATGGTTAGTCATGACTACCTCAAAAAGAATCAGGTGATAAACGTCAATGAGGACTTACGCGCTAAATAACGGCGTTGAGATGCCGTGCATGGGTATAGGCACCAGTGCGTGTCCAAGGCGGACATGAAAGTGCTTGTATTGAAATAATTTATTAAGGAGGGTCATTATGACTAGGGAAGAAGTTTACGAGCGGTTAAACAAGGTTTTTCAGGAAGTGTTCGACGACGAGACGATCACGGTGTGCGACGCCACGACGGCGGACGACATCGAGGACTGGGATTCATTTGAACATATAAACCTAGTGGTCGCGGTTGAGGCGGAATTTTCATTTAAAATCCCGATGGGGAAAGTCGTCACAATGAAAAACGTCGGGGAGATGGTGGACATAATTATGCAGCTTGGGAAATAAAAAATCAAATCCGGATGGCGTGTTTGCGTGTTGCGGTTGAAGCCAATCTAGGGTATAATGAGCCTAGATGAAATCGGAGGTGGACGCCATGTCGGATCATAGGCTTATGCCGCCAATCGGCATAGAGGATTTTAAAGAGATTCGCGAGGACGGGTTTTATTATGTGGATAAGACCGGCCTCATCAGGGAGCTATTGGAAAACAAGGCAAAAGTGACGCTGTTTACGCGTCCGAGACGTTTCGGAAAGACGCTGACGATGAGCATGTTGCGCAGGTTCTTCGAGATAGGGGCTGACCCTGCGCTATTTGACGGGATGGCCATAAGCCGCGAGCGGGAGCTGTGCGAGGCGCACATGGGGCAGTATCCGGTGATTTCCCTGAGCCTAAAGGATGTGGACGGGATGGATTTTGAGGGGGCGAGGAAACAACTCGCCGCCATCGTGGCAGAACAGGCTGGGCGGTTGTCTGTTCTGAGAAATAGCGACCGCATTTCCGAGGCGGAGAGACAGGCATACAGTGACTTGGAATTTAGGACTGGCGATTTGGAGAACAGTTTGAGAAATTTGTCCAAGATGCTATACAAGCATTACGGCCAAAAAGCTGTCATCCTGATTGACGAGTACGACGTTCCGCTTGACAAGGCCAACGAGGGTGGCTTTTACGACGAGATGGTGAAGCTCATAAGGCTGTTTTTAAGCGGGGCTTTAAAGACGAACGAATACCTGCAGCTCGCGGTGCTGACGGGATGCTTGCGTGTTTCCAAGGAGAGCATTTTCACGGGGCTTAATAATCTGAAAGTGTATTCCGTGCAGGACCAGGATTATGACGAGTGGTTCGGATTTACGGAGGAGGAAGTGCAGGATATGCTCGCATACTTTGGGGTGGAAGATCGCATGGATGAGACCAGAAATTGGTACGACGGCTATCGTTTTGGCAATGCCGACGTGTATTGCCCATGGGACGTGGTGAACTGGTGCGGCGACCTCCGGAGGCATCCTGACATGCGCCCTCAGAATTACTGGGCAAATTCCAGCGGCAACGGAATCATAAGGAAGTTCGCGGACATGGCGGACGAGGAGACCAGGGACGAGATGGAAGGGCTTTTAAAAGGCCGCAGCGTGACCAAGACATACAAGGGAGACCTGACATATCGAGAACTTTACGATGAAATAGACAATGTCTGGAGCATGCTGCTTACCACGGGTTATCTGACATGTCGAAAACAGAACGATGACGGAACATGCGAGATGTCTATTACAAACCGCGAGATAGCGGATGTGTTCAGGAAAGAAATTGAACAGTGGTTTAAAAGCCGGGTCAAGGGGCAGGCCAAGGCGGGCAGGTATGAAGACCTCTACCAGGCGCTGGAGGACGGCGATGCCGCATATGCCGAGGGCGTGATACAGGACTGCCTGATGGAGTCCATGAGCTTCATGGATGGTGGCAAGACCGCAGAGCAGAAAGAAGCGTTTTACCACGGCATGCTGCTGGGAATATTCACAGGCTGCCAGGCGTGGTTAGTCAAGTCTAACCGCGAGGCGGGGAAGGGCAGGGCTGACATCATTGCGACGATGCGCAGCACCAAGACCGGCATCATCGTCGAGGTGAAGCGCACGGATGACCCAGACGGGATTGACGCGCTGGCAGAGACCGCGCTCGCGCAGATAGGGGAGAGGGACTACAGCGCGTATTTTCAGAGGGCGAATGCCGTCGACACCCTGCGCAAATACGGCATCGCGTTCTGCGGGAAGGAGTGCAGGGTGGCAGTGTGACAGGATTGGAATGACGTTTTATATGCGCCTCAGCAGCGCCCACACTCCGATCATGAGCTCGCTCGGGATGAACTTCGCGGCGATGCGGTGCACGAGGCAGACCGGCCCGGGCGTGGAGACCGGGAGGCGGAGCTTCGCGTCGATGAGCGCCCAGCGGACGACGTTTTTCTGCCTGGAGGCGAGCGGAAAGTGCCGGACGTAGGAGCTGTTTTTCGTCTGCCTCGCGGTGCCGATGAACTCGGTGTCTTTGATCCAGTAGGGGCAGACTGCCGTGACGCTTATCCCCTCGGAGAAGAGCTCGACGCGCAGGGCGCGGCTGTAGCGGTAGAGGAAAGCCTTCGACGCGGAGTAGACCGAGAAGTACTGAAACGGCTGGAATGCGGCGGTCGAGCAGATTTCAAGCACCCTCGATCCCCTTCTCATGAATGGGAGGACAAGCTGAGTCATCTGGACGGCGGCGCGGCAGTTGAGGTCGATCATGGCGGAGGCATCCTTTGGAGATATGTCCCTCCACGAGCCTATCTTGCCGAAGCCCGCCGCGTTTACGAGGACCGCGACGTCGGGCTTCTCGTCGCCGAGCATCTGCCCGATTTTTTCGATGGAGCCATCGGCGGTGAGGTCAAGGGCTATGGGGCGGATTTTCGTGTGCACGTCGGCTTGGAGGGCTTCAAGCCGCTCACGCCTCCTCGCGATCACCCATATCTCGTCGAGCTCGCATTTCCTGCCGAGCTGCCGGACGAACTCGCCCCCGAGCCCGCTCGATGCGCCCGTCACAATCGCAATCTTCATATTGCACCACCTGTTTTATAAAGGAAAACCCGGGCTATCAGCTTTCGCTGCCCGGGTCTTTGTCCTCGTTTTTATTTTTGCCGATCGTATCGCCCTCATCGTCCGTCATCAGTGAGCCGTACACCAGCTCAAGCCGCTCGGAGAGGTCGTAGGAGAGGTCCGCGTCGAACCAGTCCAAAAGGACCCCCGAGAACAGGCATTGGTAAAACCAGACCCTCGCGCCGTGGACTTGCTTCTCCTCGTCGGTGGCGTCCTCGGGCAGGCTCAGCGACATATAGGTGTCGACGGCGTGGTAGACGACCTGCTTGACGCATTTGATGAACACGTCGCGGTGCGAGGTCGGGCGGTAGAGGTGTGAGAGCTCGGTGCGGTGGTTCATGCACTCTCCGGCAGCCACGCGCAGGCATTCGAGCGGGGTCTTATCTCCACCGTAGTTCTGCAGGATCTCGTCGATCCACGAGTCGAGCGCGGCTTCCACGAGCTGCGGGATGTCCGCAAAATGGTAGTAGAACGTGTTGCGGTTTATCTGGCAGCGCTCCGCGATGTTCTGCACCGTGATTTTGTTGTATGATTTTTCCTTCAATAGCTGCATGAATGCAGATATGATGGCTTTTTTAGTACGTTTCATGTTTTCCCTCTCAAAATCACATACATTATACCAAATATGTCAAATATTATCAACGGGGAAAAATCAATAATTATGGATTTGGACGTGAGCACAAATGAAACAAAAGTCTTGTCAAATTGCCCTCCGGTATGCTATAATACACAAATGACTGTGATACTGTATGCCTTGCGGCCTGTGGCGGCGAGGTTGACATAGACCAAGGAGGATGAAGTTATCATGAGCGTACAGGTGGAGAAACTTGAGCACAACATGGCGAAGCTCACCATCGAGGTGGGGGCTGACGAGCTCGAGAAGGCATTGGAGGCCGCCTATCAGAAGCAAAAGGGCCGGATAAGCATCCCTGGCTTCCGCAAGGGCAAGGTGCCCCGGGCGATGGTCGAGAAGATGTACGGCGCGGGGATTTTTTATGAGGACGCGGCGAACGACCTCATGCAGCAGACCTACCCGTCGGCGGTGGACGAGAGCGGCGAGGACATCGTATCGCGCCCGTCGGTCGACGTCGTGCAGATTGAGAAGGGCAAGCCCTTCATATACACTGCCGAGGTCGCGGTGAAGCCGGAGGTAAAGCTCGGCAAGTACATGGGGCTGACGGTCACGAAGGCCGACACCGAGGTCTCCGATGAGGAAATCGACACCGCGCTCGAGCGCGAGCGCAACAACAACGCCCGCTCCGTCACGGTCACCGACAGGCCGATACAGGAGGGCGATACGGCGGTCATAGATTTCGAGGGGTTCGTGGACGGGGAGCCGTTTGAGGGCGGCAAGGGCGAGAACCATCCGCTCGAGATCGGCTCGCACAGCTTCATCGACACCTTCGAGGATCAGCTGATCGGGAAGAACGCGGGCGACGACGTGGACGTGCACGTGACGTTCCCGGAGCAGTACCAAGCGGCCGAGCTTGCGGGCAAGCCCGCGGAGTTTAAGGTAAAGATCCACGAGATCCGCGCGAAGGAGCTCCCGGAGCTCGACGACGAGTTCGTGCAGGACGTATCCGAGTTCGACACGCTCGCCGAGTACCGCGAGGACGTAAAGAAAAAGCTCGGGGAGCAGAAGAAGGAGGAGGCGCGCCGCAATCAGGAGGACGAGGCCATCCAAAAGATCATCGACAAGTCCGAGATGGACATCCCCGATGCGATGGTCGAGGCCCAGTGTGAGACGATGGTGAACGACTACGCGATGAGGCTCGCGCAGAGCGGGCTCTCGCTCGAGCAGTACTTCCAGTTCTCCGGCACCAGCATGGAGAGCCTGATGGCGCAGATGAAGCCGGAGGCCCTGACGCGCATCCAGAGCAGCCTCGTGCTCGAGGAGATCGCGAAGGCTGAAAACATCGAGGTCACCGATGCCGACAAGGATGCCGAGATCGAGAAGATGGCGCAGATGTACGGCATGGAGACCGACAAGGTGCGCGAGATGATGAACGACGACGAGTGGAAGTCGATGGAGCAGAACCTTTCGCTCCAGAAGGCGGCAGACCTTGTCATGGACAATGTCAAGGAGCGCGCGAAGAGCACGAAGAAGGACAAGGGCGAGCCGGATGAGACGGCGGCAGAAGAATAAAAATAACGGATGAGCCAAGGAGGCGTTTTTATGAGCAATTTAGTACCTTACGTTGTGGAGCAGACGAGCAGGGGAGAGCGGAGCTACGACATATTTTCCCGCCTGCTGAAGGACAGGATCATATTCCTAGGCGAGGAGGTCGATGAGAACTCGGCGAGCCTTACCGTGGCGCAGCTCCTCTTCCTCGAGTCCGAGGACCCGGGAAAGGACATCCAGCTGTACATAAATTCCCCGGGCGGGCAGGTGACGGCGGGCCTTGCGATATACGACACGATGCAGTACATCAAGTGCGATGTCTCGACTATCTGCATCGGGCTTGCGGCCAGCATGGGGGCTTTCCTCCTCGCGGGCGGCACGAAGGGCAAGCGCTACGCCCTGCCGAACTCCGAGATCATGATCCACCAGCCGTCCGGCGGCGCGAAAGGCCAGGCGACCGAGATTCAGATTGCCGCGGAGAACATCTTGAAGACCAAGAAGCAGCTGAACGAGATCCTCGCGGCGAACACCGGCAAGCCCTACG